>JAJFFL010000250.1 GCA_021776705.1 Alphaproteobacteria bacterium | reverse complement strand
GGGCGCGCCGGGCCGGCGCGTCGCGTTGATGATGGCGCGGCGGAACCGCCGTGACGCGTCACATGACGCGTTCAGGCGCCCCGATCAAGCCTCACACGTGCTTGCCGCGGCTCCAGTCGGTGGCCCCGAGATGGGTCTCGCCGGCCTCGACCGCGCCCGTCTCCAGGGTCGTGCCCATGGAGTCGTTCCAGCGGTTGAGGTAGCCGAACAGCGCCACGACGCCGAGAATCTCGACGATTTCGCCGTCGTCCCAGTGCGCCTTGAGGTTGGCGGCGATCGGGTCGTCGACGGCCGACGGGCTCGCCGACGCGGCTTGCGCGAAGGTCAGGGCCGCCTTCTCCGCCGGCGTGAACAGGTCGGAACGCTCGTAGTCCCAGACGTTGGCGACGCGGTCGTCGGAGCCGCCGTAGCGCTTGGCGGCGAGCGCCGTGTGCGCCTGGCAGTAGCGGCACCCGGCCGACAGGCTGGAGACGTAGCCGATCAGGCGTTTTTGCTCCGACGTCACCCGCCCGTGGTTCTCCATCACCGCTTTGTTGAGGTTGATGAACGCCTTCGCGATCGCCGGCCGGCGCTGCATCGTCAAGACGCTGTTGGGCGGAAAGCCGAGGGTTTCGTTGAAAAACGTGGCGAGTTCCGCGACGTCCGGGTCGGCGTCGGTCGGGAGCGGATCGACGAGCGGCATGGGCGAGTCCTTGTGCTGAAAGGCGGTCAGTCGACGCCTTCGACGATGACGAAGTTGAAGTCCGCCGCGCCGGCGCGCGCCGCCCTCGCCTTCGCGTACTCGGGCGAGCGGTAGGCTTCAAGCGCGGCGGCGTAGGACGGAAACTCGATCACCACGTTTCGCGTCCGCGTTTCGCCTTCGACGCCGTCGCTGCGGCCGCCGCGAACCAGGAAACGGCCGCCGTGGGCGTCGACGGCGGCCCCGGACAGCGCCTTGTAGCCGTCGTACTTGGACGGATCCGAGACCTCGATCTGCGCGATCCAGTAGCCCTTCGCCATGCGTTTCATCCTCGGTCCGGCCGCCAGAATTGGAACAGGTTGAGCCCGTCGATGACACGCTCCCGGCCGACGCCGAACGGCTCGGACATGGCGAACGCGGCGTTGAACAGCGGCATCAGCGCCTGCGGCACGGTGAACACCATGATCAGGAGACCGATCATCAAGAACGGCCCGAGCCGGATCACCGCCGAGGCGGTCTTCGGCGGCAGGAACGCCGCCAGCGCGGCGAACCCGTCAAGGCCGGGGATCGGCAGCAAATTGAGCAGCATCGCCGTGGCCTGAAGGAACACCAGCAAGCCGAGAGCGTTCCAGAACGCCGGATCGCCGCCGGCCGCCTCGAGGCCAAGGAGGAACGGCAGCGACAGGACCAGCATGGCGACGCCGGTCATGGCCGGCCCGGCGAGCGCCGTGGCGGCGCGCCAGGCCGGCGAGCGCAAGGCGCCGGTGCGGATGTAGACCGCGGCGCCGGGAAATCCGATGCCACCGAGAGCCAGGATCAGAAGCGGAAAAATGATGCTGGTCATCGGATCGGCGTACTTCAACGGGTCGAGCCGCAGGTAGCCGCGCCCGGCGATCGAGTCGTCGCCGCCGAGGTGGGCGACGAAGGCGTGCCCCCATTCGTGCAGGCTGACCGCCGCGATCCAGCCGACGAACACGAAGATGAAGGCGACCACGCCGGGCAGCGTCGACCCGTTCGCCAGCGCCACGCCGGCGAGCGCGGTGACGCCGAGCAAGCCGAAGAAGGTCGGGCTGACGCCGGAAAGGGCGAAGGGCGTCGGCGAGGTCACTCCGCGGCTTCCGGCGTGCGCGTTTTCCACGAGTTCACGTAGGCGTGGTTCTCCACCGCCGCGGCGCCCTCGCCGACGTCGAGCGGGTCGCGGGTGTCGATCATCACCGCGTACTCGTTGGTCGCCGGCTTGGGTTGGCTGAGCATGTTCTTCAGCGCCTTGGGGTGCGGCCCGTGGGTGAAGCCGGACGGGTGGAAGGTCATCATGCCGGCGTCGATGTCGTCGCGGCTGAAGAAGTCGCCGGCGTGGTAGAACAGCACCTCGTCGTAGTCGTCGTTGTTGTGAAAGAACGGCACCTTGAGCGCGCCCGGATCGGTTTCGAACGGTCGCGGCGCAAAGGTGCAGACCACGAAGCGGTCCGACAGGAACGTCGTATGGGCCGAAGGCGGCAGATGGTAGCGGTGACTCATCAGCGGCCGGATGTGCTTCACGTTCAGACGCACCGGCGACAGCTCGCCGTGCCAGCCGACGGCGTCGAGCGGATTGTACGGATAGGTGATCGTCGACACCGCGCCGCGCTTTTTAACCGCGACACGGGTCTCGACATCCTCCGCCTGATGCGCGCGGAACGCCTCATCCATCTGCGGCGCGTCCAGCACGGCCGGATCGAAAATCGCGTGCGGCCCGACCAGACCTTTGTCCGGCAAAGTGTAGTGCGTGTTCGTCGCCTCGATCATCAGCACGCTGAGCGGATCGGACGGCGACAGCCGCCACATCGTGCCGCGCGGGATGTAGACGTAGTCGCCGGCCTCGACGGCGAGGCGGCCGAAGTCGCAGAACATGTCGGCGGCGCCTTGGTGCACGAACAGCAACTGGTCGCCGTCGCCGTTGCGGGCGAGACCCGGCATCGGCGTGTCCAGCTTCCAGAACCGCACCTCGGTCGCCTTGTTGTGCAGCACGATCGGCGCGTCCCAAGGACTCGTCGCGGCCTCGTTCAGCGCCGCGAGATCGAAGGCGCGCGGCCGCAACGGGCCTTCGAACGTCGACCACCCGGTCGGCGGGCGCTTGTGGTGCAAAAACGCCGCCGGGCCGAAGAAGCCTTCTTTCGACATCTCACGCTCGTAAGTGCCGTCGGGCATGTCGGCGTGCGCCTGGCGCGAGGCCGTGCCTTCGTGCCGCGACGCGGAGATCCAGTTGCGCTTGCCCATCCCGTGCTCCTGTCAGGCGTTCGCCAGCGCGTCGAGCGCCGGCCCGCTCACGCGGTTGACGATCCAGTCGTTCAGTTCCTGCGCGCCGATCGATCCGTAGAAACGGCGCGCCGGTTCGTTCCAATCCAACACCGACCAATCAAGTCGCGGCAGCCTCTCGTCGACGCAGCGGCGCGCCAAGCGGCCGAGCAACGCCTTGCCGATCCCCCGCCCGCGCCGCTCCGGCGGCACGAAGAGATCCTCGAGGTAGATCCCGTGCCGGCCCTTGAACGTCGAAAACGTGTAGTACCAGAGCGCGATCCCCGCCGGCGTCGGCGACGTGCCGGCGTTGGTGGTTTCGGCGACGTCGCAGAACACTCTCGGGTGGTCGGCGAACAGGGCGGCGGCGAAGTCCTCCGCCGACGCCGTCACCTCGTGAGCGAGCTTTTCGTATTCGGCGAGTTCGCGCACGAAGCGGTCGACGGTCGCGAGATCGCCCGGCTCCGCCGGCCGGATGACGAGTTCGGCGTCGGCGCTCACGCCTCCTCCTTCAAGACCCCTCGGCGGATCTGGTCGAGCTCGATCGACTCGAAAAGCGCCTTGAAGTTGCCCTCGCCGAAACCTTCATTGCCCTTGCGCTGAATGAACTCGAAGAAGATCGGTCCGACGGCGTTCTTGGAGAAGATCTGCAGCAACAGGCCCTGCCCCTCGCTCGGCGCGCCGTCGATGAGGATGCTGCGCTTGCGCAGCTCCTCGACCGGCTCGCCGTGGCCCGGCAGGCGCTCGTCGATGAGATCGAAATAGGTGTCGATCGTGTCCTGCAGCTCGACGCCGTTGGCGCGCAGCTGGTCGACGGTCGCGTAGAGGTCTTTCGCGCCCATGGCGATGTGCTGGATGCCTTCGCCCTTGTACTCAAGAAGGAATTCTTCGATTTGATCGACCTTGCCCTCCTGCCCCTTCGACTCGTTCAGCGGGATGCGGATCTTGCCGCACGGGCTGGTCATCGCCTTCGAGATCAGGCCGGTCACCTTGCCCTCGATGTCGAAGTAGCGGATTTCGCGAAAGTTGAAGATGTCCTCGTAGAACTTCGCCCACGTCGACATGTTGCCGCGGTTCACGTTGTGCGTGAGATGGTCGAGGTAGGTCAGGCCGGTGGTGTTCTCGGCCTCCTTCTCCATCGCGCCCGGAATCGGCTCGAAGTCGATGTCGTAGATTTCTTTCGCGCCGTAGCGGTCGACGAAATAGAGGTTGGCGCCGCCGATGCCCTCGATCGCGGGGATGTTCAACTCCATCGGGCCGGCGCGGTGGTCGACCGGCGTCGCCCCGCGCTCGATCGCGAGCGCGAACGCCTTGGCGGCGTTCTTGACCCGGAACGCCATGGCGTTGGCGGACGGCCCGTGCTCGTCGCGAAATTTCGCCGCCTGGCCGACGACGTCGGCGGTGAGGAGAAAGTTGATGTCGCCCTGCTTGTAGCGCGTGACGTTCTTCGACCGGTGCTTGGCGACCGCGGTGAAGCCGAGGCGTTCGAAGTTCGCCGCCAGCGCCGCCGGGTCGGGGCTCGTGAACTCGACGAACTCGAAACCGTCGGTGCCGAGGGGGTTGTCGAAGAGGTCCGCCATCGTCGAACTCCATCAGGACATTCAGGGGAAGCGGCCCTTCATATCGCGGGCGCGAATTAGTTTCAATTGAAACTAACGCCGAAACGCGCGATTGTGATGTCGATGACCGACGCCGCGCCTCTTCGCCTCGAGACCTTCGTGCCCTACCGGCTGTCGATCCTGTCGAACCGGGTGTCGAACGCCATCGCCCGCGCCTATTCGGACCGTTTCGGGATCACGATTCCGCAGTGGCGGATCGTCGCCGTGCTGGGCGAGAGGGGCCCGGCGACGGCCACCGAACTCGTCGCCGCGACGGAAATGGACAAGGTCACCGTCTCGCGCGCCGTCACCGCTCTGGCCGAGCGCCGGCTGGTGCGTCGCGCGCACCACGCCGCGGACCGCCGGGCCCGGCTGGTCTCGTTGACCGCCGCGGGCAAAACGATCCTGCGCGAAGTCGCGCCCATGGCCCGGGCGCAGGAGCGCGCCCTGCTCGACGCCTTGAGCCGCGAGGAGGAAACCGCCCTCGACCGCCTGCTCGACAAGCTCTCGCAGGCGGCGTCGGATCTTGGCGGCAAGGACGCCGCCCCCGAATCGAGAAGCCGGCGCCTCGGTCGCCGTTAACCGCGCAACGCAATTGCCGTTGAAGCCGGCCGCAGGGCATGCTTCGCCGCTTCGACGGGACCGAAAAGCGATGAATGACCAGGCTCCAACGACGAGCGCCCTGGAGGAAGCGGCGCGGCGGATCGATCGTCTCGCTATCCTTTCACGCAATCGTGAAGGGACCCACATGGTCGAACCGGCGCTCGAATACGGCCACCGCGGGTTGCGCGGCGTCGCGTTCTGGCGCTTCCACGTCATCTATTGGCTGTCGTACATGTCGTATTCGGCGGCCAATTCGCTGTTCCTGCTGCGCGAACCCGCCGATCAAATCTGGCGCGTGACGACCACCGAGGCGCTGGGCGCGATCTATTGCCTGGTCATCCACGTCGTCCTTTTGCGACTCCAGGACCGGTCGACCCGCGACCGCGCCCTGGTCGGAGTCGGGCTCGCGATACCGGTGACCTCGGTCTACGTAATCACGCAGTGGCTGATGTATTTCGCCATCATGCCGGAAGAGAACATCTTTTTTTCCAATGTTGCGAAGCAATCGGCAGAAATGTTGGCGCGTCAGGAATACTTTTCACTGCTGAACATTTTTCCACGTTGGTTCTTCTTGAACTTCTGGGCTTTTATCGCCTGGATCGGCTTCTACATGGCGATCGACTACGCCCGGCGCGTGAAGTGGCAAGAAGGCAAGCTGGTCACCGCGGCCCAGCTCGCCCATGACGCGCAGCTGAAGATGTTGCGGTTTCAGCTCAATCCGCATTTTCTCTTCAACACCTTGAACGCGATCTCGTCGCTGGTGCTCGATCAGCGCAACGAAGAAGCCGAAAACATGCTGGTTCGGCTGTCGCGGTTTTTGCGCTTCACGCTGGAATCCGAGCCGACGCACCGGATTCCCCTCAGGGATGAAATCGCAGCTCAGCGGCTGTACCTGGAAATCGAGCAAGCGCGGTTCGGCGATCGCCTGTCGATTGAAATCGATGTCGACGCCGCCGCCGCCGACGCGCTGGTGCCGTCGCTTTTGCTTCAACCGCTTGTCGAAAACGCGATAAAGTACGGAATCTCGCCGTCGCCGCACGGCGGGCGCATCGAGTTGTCGGCCAAAGCAGTCGACGGCGAACTGGAGTTGACGGTCCGCGACGACGGCCCGGGCTCCGGCGGTGCGGCCTCGAAGGGTTCGGGGGTCGGCCTTCGCAACACGGAAGATCGTTTGAACGTGCTGTACGGGGACAGCGCGCGCATGCAGACGCGAGACCGGCCTGAGGGCGGATTTGAAGTCGTCGTGCGCGTGCCCCTCGAAACCAGGAGGCAGGAGAATGAGGGTCGTTCTGGTTGACGACGAGCCGCTTGCGCGCCGCCGTCTCGAGATCCTTTTGAACCGCCGCACCGGGGTCGACGTCGTCGGTCAGTGCGGCGACGGCGCGACCGCGCTGCAAGTGATCGCGGAGGAAAAACCCGACGCGGTGTTTCTCGACATCAAGATGCCGGCCATGGACGGCATCGAGACCGCCGCCGCCCTCGCGAAAGCCGAAGCCCCAGCCGTCGTCTTCGTCACCGCCTACGACGAACACGGCGCGAAGGCGTTCGAGAGCGCCGCGGTCGACTACCTCCTCAAGCCGGTCGACGAACGCCGACTCGACGAAGCGCTGTTGCGGGTGCGCGAAAAACTCGACTCCCGCTCGGCCGAGGATCGGGTCGCCCAACTCGAGGCGATCGTCTCGGAGCTCAAAGGCGACGCCGGCGGCAAGGCCGACTTCTGGATCAAGGACCGCGGCCGCGTGATCCGGGTCGAACAGGACGAGATCGAATGGGTCGAAGCGGAGCGCGACTACGTGCGCCTGCACGTACGTGAGCGGTCCTGGTTGGTGCGTGAAACCATGCACCGCATGGAGGCGAAGCTGGACGACGGCCTGTTCGCGCGCGTCCACCGGTCCGCGATCGTCAACCGGCGCCGGGTCCGCATGGCCAAGACCACCCGCTCGGGCGCCCGAATCTTGACCCTCACGTCGGGCGCGGAGGTGCGGGTCGGCCGCTCCTACGAAACCGTGGCCCAGAGCTTGATCGGGGGCGAGCAAACGGCGTAAGCGGACGCGGTCCGACCAAGGCGCGCGTCATGAACGACTTTCCCGTCCCCGCCCCTGTCGTCGTTCCCGTGCGCGGGCGCAGCGGTCGGTTCACGGTCGGACGGGTGTTCTGCGTCGGACGCAACTACGCTGAACACGCCACGGAGATGGGCGCCGCGGCGACTCCGATTTTTTTTATGAAACCGGCCACCGCCGTGGTCCCGGCCGGCGATCTGCCGGGCCCGTCGGACGACGCGCGCGTCGACCATGAGATTGAACTCGTGCTGGCGCTCAACGCCGACGGCCGTCCGACGACCCCCGAGGCGGCCCGCGCTCTGATCGGCGGCTACGCTGTCGGCGTCGACCTCACCCGCCGCGACCTGCAATCGGAATTCAAGAAGGCCGGCGCGCCCTGGGAGGCGGCGAAGGCGTTCGACGCTTCCGCGCCGCTGTCCGAGATTTCGCCCGCCGACGATGTCGGCCACCCGCGCGCCGGCGCGATCTGGTTTGACGTCGACGGGGCGCGGCGCCAGGACGGCGACTTGGGCGACATGATTCTTTCGCCGGAACGTCTGCTGATCGCTCTCGGCGAAACCTGGCGGCTCCGCCCTGGCGATCTCGTCTTCACCGGCACGCCGGCCGGCGTCGGCCCGCTGCCCCGCGGCGCGCAGGGCCGCGGGGGCGTCGAGGGCGTCGGCGAGATTTCGGTGCGACGGCTCTAGCCGCCGGGCACCGGCGTCTGCCTCCGCATCGGAAGAGCCTGCTTGTAGGTCAGCGTCCGCCACACCCACTCCAGCGGCCCGATGCTGAAAAGCCGCATCCAGATCGTCGACCAGACGAGCATCACGGCCCAGAACGCAAGCACGACCATGCCCTGTTCGGCGCGACTCAGCTCGCCGATCTTGCCCAGTCCGGGCGGCCCCCAAAAAATGAAGGTCGCGGCGATCGAGCAGCCGATGTAGTTCGAGAACGCCATCCGTCCGGCCGACGTGAACGGAGTCATCGCCAAGCGGCCGACCGGGACCTTGGTGATCAAGATCACGATCGCGGCGTAACCGAGAGCTTGGGCGAGGCTGGCCCAGTATTGGATCGTGAACGGCGTCGCCATTTGCAGCATGTCGAAGCGCGTGTCGATCAGCGCCGTCGCGCTTGTCCAGCCGAGGTAGGCGCCGACGGCGGCCAGCGGCGCGAGCGCCAGATACGACCAGGCCGGCCAGCGCCCGGTTAGGAAGCCGCTCTTGTAGAGCGCCATGCCGAGAAACATGACGCCGAGGATTCGGGGCAGAAACGCGGTCACCTGCATCAATTCGAACTGCAGCCCGGTGCCCGCGTTTTCAATCAACCGGCCGAGGTAGGGCCCCGACAGGGCTTCGCGCGACGCGACGATCGCGTCGAGTCCGGGCGCCATGGACTCGCGCATCGCCTCCAGTTGCTCCGCCGGCATCAGCGGAACCAGATACAGCGGCGCGAACATCACGAGCCAGGCCAACAAGACAAACCCGAAGCCCATCAGCACCAGAGTCAGCACTTTCAGACGCCGCGCAGCGGCGCCGATCAGGCCGGCGACGGCGTACGGCACGAGGATGTCGCCGAACCAGATGACGTAGTTGTGGATCAGGCCGAAGAAGAGCAGCCAGAACAGCCGCCGTCGCAGCCAAGGCCGCTTCGGCGACATCGCCTCCTCGCCGGCGAACAGCACGATCCCGGCGCCGAACAGAGCCGAAAAAATGGTGATGAACTTGAACTGGAAGAACGCCCACATGATTCGCCAGTGTTCGAGATCGACCTCCGTGACGTTGGGGTCGGCCACCGGATTTTGAAATTCCTGCCAAGTCATGGCGAACGCTTCGATGTTGACCATGAAGATCCCGAGGATCGCCACGCCGCGCAGCGCGTCCAGGCTCTCGAAACGCTCTTTTCTGGGACCGACCGCCGTCGTCGACATGGGGACGCCTTTCATCGAAAAACGATATGATTCGTTATCGTCTTACAGTTAATTAATGTCGGTCACAAGCAAGTTGACTGGACCCCCGGCGCGTTCGAGACGATAAGCGAAGCGCTCGCAGAAGCAGGAGAGCCGCCATGTGGGACGGGTTGGCGCAACTCATTCAGATCGTGATCGTCTTGGCGTTGAGCCTTGTCGGGATCGAATACCGTGAAGCCGATGAGCCGAAGGAAGACCCGCGGGAGGCGACGATTCAGCGCCTGTTCCAGCCGGTTTCCCATGACCTCGGCCATTCGCCGTTCGCGGTTGACGAGTCCTGCGAGATCGACGCCGGCGGCGAACTCGGCATCCCGCTGCTGGTGACGGCCAAGGCCGGCGACATCATCACCTGACGGAGACCGTCGAGCGGGGCGAATCCGACGCGGGGGCTCGCCTCACGCGCGACTTGCGGTCATACTGGATCTCCTGAGGGGGGCGGACGCGTTCGGCGGGCCGCCCTTTCGGCGTTCGTTTCGCCCGGACGTGTTCCGCTCAGTGGTAATCGGGTAAGTAACGCGCCGCTCTGAAAGTTTGGATCGCCGATGAACGCTCCCGCCAAGCCTCAACCCCCGGCCCGCGAACCGATCGCCCTGCCGGCCGAAAACATCGTGCCCGACAAGGCGCCGGGCGGATTTCTGCTCGTCGCCGGGTTGGCTGTGGGTGCGGTCTGGGCGCTCGCCGCAAGCGGATTTCTCGCCGTCTCGGGACGCCTCGGCGGCCCCGACGCGGCCGACTGGCTGGCCACCGGTTTCATCACCATCGCTCCCGCGATCGCGTTCGCGTTTCTCGGCGCCGCGGCGCGCGAGGTCGCCCGCTTCACTGACACGGCCAACCGGCTGCGGTTCGCCGCGGCGCGCCTGTCGGCGCCGATCGCGTACGCCAAGGACGACGCCAAGAGCCTCGCCGCGGTGGTGTCGGAGCAGATCACGATCCTGAACAAGGCCAGCGAAGGCGCCCTCGCCCGGCTCGCCGCCATGGACGAGGTGCTCAAGCATCACGCCGAATCCGTGCGCCGGTCCTCCGGCGAAGCGCGCGGCGAAGTCGACTCCCTGATCGCGGATCTCAAACGCGAACGCGAGGCGATGACCGAACTGTCGCAGCACCTCAACGCCGAAACCAAGAAGATCTCGGAGACCGTCGACAAACAGTCCGACATGGTCCGTCAGGCGGCGGACATGGCGTCGGCTCACGCCAACGAAGGCCGCAGCTTGCTGGAGTCGAGCTCCAAGGGCCTGACCGACGCGGCGGCGGCGGCGCACAAGTCCGGCGAACGCATCGCCATGACGATCGACGAACAGCTGCGCGACATGGAGGCCTTGATCAAGGCGCTCGACGAGCGCGCCCGCAAACTCGAACACGTCGGCGAGGTTCACCGCGAAAACGTCCGCACCGCGCAAGCCACGGCCCAAGAGCTGTCGCTGGCCGCCGACGCCGGCGCCGGGTCGATGAAAGAGGCCGTCGCCGCGGCGATGGAGCAGGCGCGCCGTCTCAACGAGGTGATCACCGAAAGCGCCCGCGAAGCCGCCGGCGGCGCCGAACACGAAATCGACCGCATCCGCCGCGCCGGCCAGGCCGCGCGCGAGGCCGCCGAGGCCGCGGGGCGGACCCTCGACGCCAACGCTCAGGCGATCCTCGACCGCGTCGAACAGGTCAACGCCGCCAGCTTCGAGGCCGCCTCGCAAACCGACCAGGCTTTCGAAATGCGCATCCGCGCGGTCGAGCGCGCCATCGAAGAGGTCGACAGCCGCCTCGCCGAATTGCCGCGCACGGCGAGCGAGCGCGCGCGGCAGCTGAAAGAAGCCCTCGACGACGGGTTGCGGGTTCTCGACGACGTCGCCGGCGAACGCGGGTTGAAGACGCCGCCGCCGATCAGCGAGCGCCGCCGCATGCCGGAACGCGAAGCGCCGCGCGACGAGCGCCGTTCGCGGCGCCGCGACGAACGCGACGAGCGACGGGAGCGCGCCAACGGCCGCGGCCGCGGCGACGACGTCCCCGACGATCTCGTGCGCCCGTTGTCGCCCGACACGCGACTCAGCGATCCCTTGCACGATTCCGGCGCCAACGGCGGCGGCGACGGCGAGGGTTGGCGCTGGAAAGACGTGCTCAAAGGCCTCGACGACGCGCCGGCGGGCGTCGACATCGGCGACGCGGTCTTGCTCGGCCTGCGCCGCGTCGGCGTCGATCCCGGCCGCGCGATCGATCCGGACATGACCGCGCGCATCGCCCGCGCGCGCCGCCGCGCCGGAACCGGCGAAGCCCGGGCCCTGGTGCTTGACGGGGCGTTGTCCGACGTGCGCCGCACCGCCGCGGCGCTGGCGGCCGATCCGTCCCTGCGCCAGCGCGCCGAAGACTTCCTCGACGACCACGGCCGCATGGTCAGCCAGGCCATCGACGAGAACGACGCCGGCGAACTCGCGGATCTCCTGGACTGCGACGTCGGCCGGGCGTTTCTGCTCGTCGACGCCGCGCTCGCGGACGTTTAGCCGGCGGCGCCGTCGAGCTCGGCTTCCGGCGCCGGGGCCGAGGCCACCGTCCAATCGGCGATTTCAATCGCGCTGCGCGCCGCGACGTTGTTGAACGCCACGATGATGTCGCCCATCCGCACCGAATTCGACAATTCCGACGCCCGGAATCCCTGCGCCGCCACGAGCTGCCGCGTGCGCGTGTCGATCAACTTGGCGTCGAGACGCACCAGAGCCGTCGGCGGCCGATCGTACCCTTCGCGGTAGGCGGCTTCGAAGCGGCGGACTTCGACGCGCAGCTCGTATTCGGCGCGAATGCCGTCTTCCGGCCGGACCGCCGCGCGCACCTTGCCGCTGGCGTCGAACGTTTCCAGCAGCACGTCCTGCAACACCCGCGGCGTCACCGCTTCCCAGCGCGCTCCGGCCGCGTAGGCGATGTCGCCCGGGCCGTCGGTAAGCGCGATGCGGTCGGTGGACAGCGCCTTCGGCGCCGTCGGCCGCGGAATTTCGATCGACCAGGCGGCGCGGTCGACGCCTTCCGCCGTCAATTCGGGCACCGTGAGGCGGTAAATGCTCGGCGGCGGCCCAGCGTCGGGCAGCACGGACACGCAGGCGCCGGCGGCCAGCGCGGCGGCCAGGACGGCGATCGGCCTCATTTCGGCACCTCGATTTCTTTGCGGCGCGACCCGGCGACGAAACCGGCCGGGTCGTCCTCCAATTCAATGGCGATCACTTCCAAGGCCGAGACCAGGCGGCGCATGTCGGCGAGCGCCAACGTCAGCTGGTCGAGCCCTTCGTTGGCGAACCGGTCCACCGGGTCGCGGATGTCGGCGAGCATCGCCGCGGTTTCTTTGGCCGCGATGTCGACGTCGATCGAGGCCTTCTCAGCCTCCACCAGCATCGGCGTCAGGTCTTCCCGCAGCATGCGGTCAGCCTCGACGGAGAACGTGGAGAAATCTTTCGCCGCCGTATCGAGGCTGGCGAGCGTCGACTTCGCCTGTTCGGCCATTTGCGCGTGCTCGCGAAACTGCTCGGAGATGAAGCGAATGTTTTCGATCGTGCGCGATATCTCGGCGAGGTTCTTTTCGTTGAGGAGCGCGTTGAAACGCTGCAGCGCCTCTTGCGTGTCCTGAACCACGTCCTCCCCGCCCCCGAACAGAATGTCGAGCTGCGCCGGCTTGGACTGAATGCGCGCCGGCGGCGAGGATTGACCGTCAAGCAAGCGCGACGCCGCGACCCCGGCCGAGACCTGGATGTAGGACAGGCCGGTGAGGCCTTGCGGTTCCAGCTGCGCGATCGAATCGACGCGCAGAGGCGTATCGGCGTCGATCCGGATCTGAGCGATTACGCGGGTCGGGTTGTCGCGGTCGAGCCCGAGGCGCGTCACGTCGCCGACCTTGATGCCGTTGAAACGGACTTCGCTGGATTCCGTCAGACCACGGACCGGACCTTCGAAAACCACGTCGTACACGGCGAATTCGCGGTCGAATTGGATCTGCCCGAGCCAAATCGCGAACAAGGCGCCCGCGGCCGCAAGGGCGAGCGCGAAGAAGCCCACCAGCGCGTAATGTGCTTTGGTTTCCATCGGTTTAGCCCCTCTCCCCGAGCGCGGCCCGCCCTCGAGGTCCATGGAAGTATTCCACAATCCACGGATGATTGGATTGAAGAAGTTCAGTGATCGGCGCCGCCTCCACGACCCGCTTCTCCGCCAAAACGGCGACCCGGTCGCAGATCGCGTGAAGCGAGTCGAGATCGTGGGTGACCATGAACACGGTCAGGCCCAGGGTGCTCTTGAGTTCGAGGATCAATTCGTCGAACGCCGCCGCCCCGATCGGGTCGAGGCCGGCCGTCGGTTCGTCGAGGAACACGATGTCGGGGTCGAGGGCCAAGGCGCGGGCGAGACCGGCGCGCTTTTTCATCCCGCCGGACAGCTCGGCCGGCAGCTTCGCGCCCGCTTCCGGAGCCAAGCCGGACATGGCGATGCGCAGGTCGGCGAGTTCGTCCATCAGCCGCGGCGACAGATCGGTGTGCTCGCGCATCGGCGCCTTGACGTTTTCCTTCACGGTGAGCGACGAAAACAGCGCCCCGCCCTGAAACAGGACGCCCCAGCGCTGCTCGAGCTTTTGCCGCTCGCCGCGGTCCAGTTCGTCGTAGCGTTGACCGAAGATGCGGATCTCGCCGCCGTCCGGCCGTTTCAAGCCGATGATCGTGTTCAGCAGCACCGATTTGCCGGTGCCGGAACCGCCCACGAGCCCGAGCACTTCGCCTTTGCGCAAATCGAGATCGAGATTGTCATGAATCACGTGCGCGCCGAACGCGGTGCGCAGACCCCGGACCTCGATGACGTTCTCCGTCATATGTTGAGCTCCAGGTAGAGCATGGCGAAGGCCGCATCGATCACGATGACGGCGAAGATCGACTGCACGACCGACGCGGTGACGCGGGCGCCCAGCGATTCCACGTCGTTGCCGACTTCAAGTCCGTGGCGGCAGCCGACGATGGCGATCACGAGCGCGAACACGGGGGCCTTCGACATGCCGACCCAGAAGTGCTGGATCGGAATCGTTTCGTACATCCGCGAGATGAAGAACCCGGGCGTCACGTCCATGACGGCCCACAGCACCATCATGCCGCCGAAGATCCCCATCATCATGGCGCCGAACGTCAACAGCGGCGTCATCACCATCATGGCGATGATCCGCGGCAGCACGAGCGCGTCGAACGGGTCGAGGCCGAGCACCTTCATGGCGTCGATCTCTTGCTGCATGCGCATGGCGCCGATCTGGGCCGTGAAGGCGGAATCGGATCGCCCAGCGAGCAGCACCGCGGTGATCACGACGGCGAACTCCCGCAAGACCGCGAACGAGACCAGTTCGACGGCGAAGACCGAAGCGCCGAACTGCTGCAGCAGCTGGGCGCCGAGGTAGGCGACCGTGGCGCCGATGAAAAACGACAGCGTCGCGACGATCGGCAACGCGTTGAGGCCGGCGGTCTCCATCACATGGAACGCCGGGGCCCAGCGGATCTTGTCCGGCCGCGCCAGCCCGCGCCCGGCCGCGGCGATCGCCTCCCCGAAAAAGGCGAACGAGGAGACCACCTCTTCCGCGGCGCTCACCAGACCGCGTCCGGCGCGGTCGAGGAGCTGGATGATGCCCGGTCCCGCCGGCGGCGGCGGCGGGCACGGCACCGCGACTTCGCGCGCCATGACCATCAGCTGCCGAGCCGCCGGGTGTTGGCCGACGAAGTGAAAGTCGCCGTTCGGCGCCCCGCACGGCGTCAAGATGCGGCCGAGAACATGCGCGCCGGCGGTGTCGATGCGGCCGAGTCCGCCCAAGTCGATGATTACGGCTTCCGCATCGACCTGGTCTTCGAGCGCGCGCAGCTGTTCATCGACCGCGCTCACCGTGCGCGCGGTCCAGTCGCCCGTCGGCGCCAAATGCGTGCGCCCGTCGTCGGTGCGCACCGACAAGCCGATGTTCGCGCCGTTCGCCATGCGGAATCCGCCCTAAACCCCGAGAACCCTAGGCGTTTTATCCTCAATGTCGGTTAACCGCGCTTTTCGGTTGCAGTTAAGACTGCGTCCCGGCTTGCGGCCGCCGCGGTCGGCCGCCGATCGCCTAGTCGGTTGTTTTGTATTCGTTTTTTCGAGACAAGGCCGCCAAAGCGGC
>JAJFFL010000249.1 GCA_021776705.1 Alphaproteobacteria bacterium | reverse complement strand
AGGGGCGGAGGGACTCGAACCCCCGGCCCTCGGTTTTGGAGACCGATGCTCTCCCAACTGAGCTACACCCCTGCAGGGAAGCGGGTTCTTAGCGCCAAACCCGCGTCCGTGGCAAACTTGCAATCGCGGCGCCGGCGGCGCGCCTAATCCCGTTTCAAGATGATTGACGGACCGCCCGGGTTGGCGAGTTCGAGAACTCCGGCCTCTGGATCGAAACCGTATTCCACGGCCGCGGCGAGGTGAGGGTTCCACGTCGCGAACCGGTCGGGGCCGACCGGCGTGAGCTTCTGATCCAAAACGTCCTCAACGTTCAGCACGTCCACATAGAGGCCGCCGTCCTCGTCCTTGATGACGCGCAAGGGCATGCGCCCGTGCGCGTGGTTCGAGCCGACGATCCACCAGATCTCGCGCCCCCCGTCGTACACGTAGGCGCGCGTGTGCAACTGGCTGAAGCCGGACGACGCCCCCAGATTTCCGGTCAACATCGCCCAACCCTCTTTCACGCGGCTGAAGTATCGGTCGGTGCGGGCGCCCGACGCGACCAAATCGAAAAAAGCGTCCCTGTCGTCGGCGGCGATCGCCGCCATCAGCGCCGTCGCGCGCGGATCCGGCGCCCGCGCGTCGTCGGACCACAGGCCGGGGAACATTTGCGCGGCGGCCGAAAAGATGTCTGACGCCGTCGCATGGAGTTCGCCGTCGCGGGCTTCGACCGTGATCGTCAGGCCCCCCTCGCCGCGGTAGACGCCCGCGACCTCCGGAGCGACGGCGGCCCCGGCTTCGACGATCGGCGGTGAGGCGAGTTCTTCGCCCGACAGGGCGGCGTAGCCCATCCAGTCCAGGCTCGAACTGGTTAAGGCGCCGCTGAAGTGGGTGTTCGACAGGATCACGTAGGTCGTGTCCGTGGCGGGAAAGAAGCCGAACCTCGCCGTGACTCCGATCGAGTCGTCATAGCCTCCGTGGCCGATTTTCAGCCCCAGCGGCGAGTCGCGGAACTCGAGCCCGAAGCCGTAGGCGCCCTCGCCTTCGCGCGGCGCATAGGCCTCGAACCCGCCGTCGACGACCTCGCCGTGGAACACCGCCTCGGCGAACACCGCGAGATCCTCGGCTGTGGCGTAGAATCCGCCCGACCCCTCCGGGCGCAGATAAATCGGGCGGTTGAGTCCGTTGACCACGTCGACGCCGCGTTTGGCCCAAACGGCCGCGGTCGGGTCTTGGTAGAAAGCGAGATCGTGTCCGGTCCATTCCGGCAGATCGAGACCGGTGTTGGTCAAGCCGAGGTCGGCGAGCAGCTCCGCACGCACGAAGCGCTCGTAGCCCTCGCCGGACACCTCCTCGACGATCCGCTTCAAGACGTGAAAGCCGAAGTTGCTGTAGCTGAACTGTTCGCCGGGCGCGGCGTCCGGGTCGCGCGCAAGCATCATTGCGACATAGCCGTCTTCGTCGAGTTCGGCATGCCGATCCCAGTAGTCCGACGGCAAACCGGAACGGTGGGTCAAAAGGCGCCGCACGGTGACGCCGGCCTTGTCTTCGGGAATGGCGTCGAAGTAGTCGCGCGCGGAGGCGTCGAGATCGATCAGGCCGCGGTCGCGCAGCTTCAAAATCGCCGTCGCCGTGTAGAACTTGGTGATCGAACCGACGGCGAAGGCCGTTTCAGTCGTGTTTCGCCGTCCGGTGTCCGCGTCGGCGACGCCGAAGGCCTTGCTCAAGAGATCGCAGCCGTCGCGCCGGACCACCACGACGCCGCCGAAGCCGTAGGGCTCGAGAGCCGACAAATGGGCGTCGAGCGCGGCGACGCCGGGATCGTCGGCGCCGCAAGGCGCCGCTGATCGCGCGGTCCCGGTCCCGCACGCCGCGAGCGCGACGGCCGCAAAGGCCGCGAAGCCCGCCAAAAGCTTAATCGTCATGCGTCGCTCCTCCCAAAGGCGTTGAACGTCCTGCAAAGACGGACGAGCGCGCGCGATCGGATGCAGCGCATGAATGACGTCGGCGCGCGCGGAACTGATCTCGTTCGCGAAATCGCTCCGTTTCGGCGCTACATGGAAAAAAACACAGCCGGCCTGCATCCGGTCGGAGGGGCTGGTGCGTCTCTACGCGCCGACATGCGCTAGGCTGGTCGGCGTCGAACCACGGACGAAAGGCTGAGCCATGGACCGCGGCGATCTTTTCATCATTTCGATCGTCTTGATCGTGATCGCGATCGTTTGGATTTCCCACTTCTACTCAAGCCGCAAGCAGGCCGCGTTCCAACGCACGGTTCAAGAAGCGATCAAGGCGGGCCAACCGCTCTCCGTCGAGGCGTTGAAGACTTTGGCCGCGCCGGATCAGGAGCGGCGTGACCCTTTGGTCGGCCTGGGCGTTGCGCTGTCGTCCGTCGGGCTGGCGCTGATCGTGTTCGCGTTCGCCATCATGCCGATCATCGCCGGCATCGCGGACGTGCCGCAGCACGCCATATCTCTGGTCGCCGGCATCGGTCTCGTTCTCGGGAGCGCGGGGTTGATCATCGTCGTCCACGCGGTCTTGCGTCGTCCACGCGACGGTTGACCGCGTGGAGTCCCCGCTTTCGGACGAAGCGCTCCTCGCGCAGGCGGTGTCGTTCGGCGACGGCCGCGCGTTCGACGAACTCGTTCGCCGCCATCACGGGGTCGTCCGGTCGGTCCTCTTGCGGTCCTGCCGCGATCCCGATCTCGCAGACGACATCGCCCAGGAGACGTTCATGCAAGCGTTCCAGAACCTCAAACGGTTTCGCGGCGACGGGTCGTTCCGCGGCTGGTTGTGCGCGATCGCGGCGCGGCGGCTGATCGATCATGTCCGTCGCCGCGACGCGCGGCGGCGCGCGGAAGCGAACGCCGAAGACGTCGCGCCGGCCGTCGCAGGATTGGACGGCGCGGCCGTCGACTTGGACAAGGCGATGTCCGAGCTGTCGGCGCCGGAACGCTTGTGCATTTCCCTGGCGTTCGGCGCCGGCATGTCTCACACGGAAATTGCCGACGCCGCGGATCTCCCGCTGGGGACCGTAAAATCACATATCGTGCGTGGACGTGAAAAGTTGAAAGCGCGATTGCAGGGATGGGATTGACCACGATGTCGGACGACGACTTCGACCGGGCGCTGCAAGACGCCTTCGCCCTGACCGAGCGAGAAGCGTCGAAGGACGTGGCGTTCGTGGCGGCGTGGCGCCGTCGAAGATTGCGGCGCCGGCGCTTGACGGCCGCCGGCGCGGTGATCGCCGCGGTCGCGCTCGCCGCGCTCGTTCGATCGACGGCGCCCTGGTTCGGCGCGGCGATCGGCGC
>JAJFFL010000248.1 GCA_021776705.1 Alphaproteobacteria bacterium | reverse complement strand
ACGCGTGCCTCGCGCTTCAGGACGAACATCGGGTCGATGTGAACGTCGCTCTTTGGTGCTGCTGGTCGGCGACGCAAGGGCGCCGTTTGGAGCCCGCGGCGATCGACGGCGCGGCGCGATTCTCGGCGCGGTGGAGCTCGACGACGACGTCCCTGCGCGCGGCCCGCGGCGCGCTGTCGCCGCCGCCGAACGATGTCGACCCCGACGCCGCGGCGGCGTTGCGCGCCAAGATCCTCGACGCCGAACTCGACGCCGAACGCATCGAACAACACCGGCTCGAGCACCTGTCGTCGCACAGCGGCGCCGACGCCCGCGCGCCGCGCGACCTCGCGGCGGCCAATCTCAACGCCGCGCATCGCGCGCTGCAGCCGTCTGTTTTCGTTCCGCTTTTGCGCGCGGTTTTCGGCTGACGCGCTTTACAGGCGCGCCCGCCTCCCGCATTGTCGGCGGCACTGATTCCGCTGCGGCGCGGGCGCCATGACCGAAATCTCCCCCGAAGACCGAGCCGTCGCCGAACAGATCGCGGCGCTGCGTTCCGAACACCGCGAGCTCGACGCCGCCGTCGCGGCGATGACGGTGAACGGCGTCGCCGACGAGCTGAAGCTGGCGCGGTTGAAAAAGCGCAAGCTCGCGCTCAAGGACGAAATCGCGCGCCTCGGAGACCAGCTCAACCCGGACATCATCGCGTAGGTCCGCCGCCGCGCTTGCGCGCGTACATGGCGGCGTCGGCCTGCGCCAGCGCGTCTTCGAGCGTCATGGCGTCGGGATCCACCGCGACGGCGCCGAAACTCGCCGACACGACATGGCCGCGGCCGTCGGCGATCACCGGCGTCGCGGCGATTTGGCGTTCGATGGCGCGCGCCTTGTCGTGCGCCGCGCGCCCGTCGGCCCCGAACAGGGTGACGGCGAATTCGTCGCCGCCAAGCCGGCCGACGACGTCGGTTTCGCGCACCGCCGCGGCGAGGACGCCGGCGACATGAATCAGCACCTGGTCGCCGACGGCGTGGCCGTGGCGGTCGCTGACCGTCTTGAAGTCGTCGAGATCGCCGAAGATCAGGCTGACCGGAAGCCCGTGGCGCCGCGCCAGACCCAGCAGCCGGCGGCTTTCACGCAGGAAGGCGCGGCGGTTGAAGGTCGGCGTCAGCACGTCGACGTCGGCGCAATCCTGCAGCTCGGCCACGCGCGCCGTGAGCCGCGCGTTGTCTTCGCGCAGCTGGTCGAGCTGGTCGATGACTTCGATCAAGGCCGACCGTGTCGCCACGTCGAGCCGGGGGTCGTCGAAGTGGGCGAGCAAGACGTCGTCGATCGGAATCGGACGTGCCGCGCCGGCGCGCCGCGGCGGGCCGCGGCGCAAGGTTTTCTCAAGGGCCCGAGACAGAGCGGTCATCATGGGCGAAAACGCCTCGTCATCGGACGCACGTCGGCCTGCGCCGGTTAAGGATTCGTTTACTCTGTCGGCTTGACGGGCGCCCGGCCCCGTCTATGCTCCGCCGCCTTTCGCCGCCGAGACTTGGCTTTGGGGCGCGGAGGCCCGCATGAGCGCGAACGCGCACGTCGCCGTCATCATGGGATCGACCTCGGACTGGTCGACCATGCAAGCCGCCGCGGACGTCCTGGACGAGCTTGCGATTTCCTACGAAGCCAAAGTCGTCTCCGCCCACCGCACCCCGGACCGGCTGTACGAGTTCGCGTCCAGCGCCAAATCCAAGGGCTTCAAGGTGATCATCGCCGGAGCCGGCGGCGCGGCGCATCTGCCCGGCATGGCCGCGTCGATGACGCCCTTGCCGGTGCTCGGCGTGCCGGTGGAGTCGAAGGCGCTGTCCGGCCTCGACAGCTTGCTGTCGATCGCCCAGATGCCCGCCGGCGTGCCCGTCGGCACGCTCGCCATCGGGACCGCGGGCGCCGCCAACGCGGCGCTGATGGCGGCGGCGATCCTGGCGCTCTCCGACGACGGCGTCGCGGCGCGTCTCGACGCCTGGCGCGCCGCCAGGACCAAGTCCGTGCCCGAGGATCCGCGCCAGGCATGAGCGCCCTGCCGCCCGGCTCCGTGATCGGCGTTCTCGGCGGCGGCCAGCTCGGCCGCATGCTCGCCGAAGCGGCGGGCCGCTTGGGTTTCGATGGCCACGTCTTCTCCGACCGCGCCGACAGCCCGGCGGGCCGCGTCGCCGCCAAGGAGTTCGTCGCGCCCTACGACGACGCGGCCGCCGCGCGCGCCTTCGCCGCCGGCTGCGACGTCGTCACCTTCGAGTTTGAAAACGTGCCCGCGGCCACCGCCGCCGCGGCCGCCGAACGCGCGCCGGTGCGGCCCGGCCCGCGCGCCCTCGACGTCGCCCAGGACCGGGTGCGCGAGAAGGAATTCGCCCGCGCCTGCGGCGCCGAGACGGCGACGTTCGCGCCGGTCGGATCGAAGGCGGACATCGCGGACGGACTCGGCCGTGTCGGCGCGCCGGCGATCTTGAAGTCGCGCCGCGAAGGCTACGACGGCAAGGGCCAGGCCAAGGTCGAGACCGGCGCCGACGTCCACGCGGCCTGGCGGGCCATCGGCGAAACGCCGGCGATCCTCGAGGCCTTCGCCGCGTTCGCGTTCGAGGTCTCGCTGGTCGCCGCGCGCGGGTTCGACGGGTCGCTGGCGTTCTACGATCTGGTGGAGAACGACCACGCCGGCGGCGTGCTGCGCGAAACCCGCGCGCCGGCCCGCGACCTCGACTCGCTGACGCCGCCGGCCCGCGCGGTGATGACGACGGCGCTGGAGAAGCTCGATTACGTCGGCGTGCTGGCGATCGAGTTTTTCGTCATGCCCGACGGCCGTCTGCTGGTGAACGAATTCGCGCCGCGGGTGCACAACTCCGGCCACTGGACTCAAGACGCCACCGCGTGCGGCCAGTTCGAACAGCACATCCGCGCCGTCGCCGGCTGGCCTTTGGGCGACCCGGCGCGCACCGCCGACGCGGTGATGACGAACCTGTTCGGCGACGACGTCCTCGACGCCCCGCGCCTCGCCGCCGACCCGGCGAACCGCGTCCACGTCTACGGCAAGCGGCCTCTGCGCGAAGGACGCAAGACGGGGCATGTGACGCGGGTGGGGTGAGCTTCCCGTCATCCTGTGCGCGCCGCAACCCGCACTGGATGACAAGCCGACTTGTGATTCAACCGTGACGCTGCGCGGTTCGTCGCAGTTCGATTGCGCTGTCATGGGTCTGCCTGACAGGGTCGTCACATATCACAAATGGTTGGGGAGCGACGCCGACATGCAGGTGCGAGAAATTTTGAAGAACAACTTGGTTTCATGTTCGCGCGCCGCCGTGGCGGCGCTTTTTCTTGGCCCGGCCGCCTGTGCGTCAATGACGGCCCAACCGCCTGAAAACGCGTACGCCATCGATCTCGACTACGGCCCCTACGACGCCGGCTTTCAGATTCTGGAGGCGGTCGATCCGTCACGCGAAATCTGCGCCGAGACCGACGCCGAATGCGAAATCGAAGGCCGGCCGCTACGGATCTTCGTGTGGTATCCGTCGGAAGCCGACGGCGCCGAACTCGTGTTTTCAGATCTGGTGGAATTGGACGACCCGGAGTCGACCTACGCCGAGTTCAATGATTTTCAGAACAATCGGATCAAGCGCGCATTCTCCGGCCAGTTTTTCTTCCTCGACGACGACCCGAAAGCGGAAAAGTCCGCGCTCTTGCAAGCCCAGGTTTTGCGCGCGCGGCATGATGCGACACCCGCAGGCGGCGCGTTTCCGCTGATCGTTCACGCCGTCGGTCTCGGATCTCACCAGATCGAAGGCGTCTATCTTTGGGAGTACCTGGCCAGCCACGGCTACGTTGTCGCGGTTCCCGGCCAACTTGGTTTGGACACCGCCAACGCCAGCGCCCGCATGGACGGCCCCAACGCAAGCCTGATCGCGAACGACGTCGCCTTCACCCGGGACACCGTCGCCGCCGCCGGATTCGGCGCCGACGCCAGCCGGGCCGGCTACGTCGGCCACAGTTTCGGATCGGTCCCGATACTCGTCTCGGCGTCGCACGAATCCGAGCGCGCCGCGCCGCTGGTGTTCCTCGACGGCTCGGTCAACAACGAACTCGGAGTCGCGGCCTTCGACGAGACAGGCGCCGATGCGGGCGCCGTGCGCTCACCGGTGCTCAATCTCATGTCGACCGGCCGCGATGATCTCGATCCGCGCCTCATGGACGCCGTGACCAATGCGTCGGTGAGCAGCTGGCGCATTCCCGACGCGTCGCATTTCGACTTTCAGAACTGGGGCGTCTACATGGGTCAATTCGGCGACGACGGTTCGCCGGCCTTGAGGCGGCGCACTGAAGAGCGCGGATCGGACGTCGCCCTCGCGGCGATCCGGCAGACCCGCGACTTCTTTGAGTGGACGCTCAAGAACGACGCCGCCGCCGCTGCGCGCATCGCCAGCGGCGAAGGGATCGCCGGAGACGGCGGGGAGTACGCGCCAGCGACGGAGTGAACGACGGACGACGCCGAGCTCACCTTTTCGACGGATACCGCAGTCCCGCCAGAATCTCGGCCGGATCCGGCAGCTTCGCCGTCCAGTCGCGGACACGGGCTTTGGTTTTTTCGAACTGCATGACGGCGCCGATCCGCCGGTCGAGGACCGCCCAGGCGGCGTCGGCGTCGTCGGCGAGCCAGGCGGCGACCACGTTGGCGAGAACGCCCGACAGGATCGCGCGCTTGGTGTAAAAGGCGCCGTCCGTCGAGGTGTCCCCGATCCCGCGCCAGATGGTGTCGGCGGCGCGCCACAGGATGCGGGCGCCGCGCGGCGCCAGGTCCGGCAGGGCGAGACGCGCCAGGGCGCGGCGGGCCGCCTCCTTGCGGTCGGCCCCGATCGCCTCGACTCGCGCGCGGACGCCGAGGGCGACCAGCTCGCGGATCTTCAGGCCGGCCAAATCGGCGTCGGCCAAGGCGGTTTCAACCGCCCGGTCGGCCTCGAGCCCCCAGAAGTCCAGCAGATCCGCGACGCCGCCGGGACACGCGAGGTCGGCCGAGCCCGGCTCCAGGTCGGCGGCGGCCTCGGCCCGGGCCAGCGTCCGGGCGGTCCAGCCGTCGAACGCGGCGTCGCCGAGCGCGGCGTCCAGGAGCCGGCGTCGGATGCGGTCGAGATGCTCGAATTCGCCTGTCATGCGGTCATTTCCGAGGTTTCGCGAGTGGACTTCGACCACCACTTTTGTTAGACGGCGCGCTCCCGACCGGCGGCGCGCCGAGCGGCCGGCGCGCTTGTGCGCCGCTGGAATGGAAGAAGGAGGACCAAGTCATCGTTCAGATCTATGTGCGCGACAACAATGTCGACCAAGCCCTCAAAGCGCTGAAGAAGAAAATGCAGCGCGAGGGAACGTTCCGGGAAATGAAGCGCCGGAA
>JAJFFL010000247.1 GCA_021776705.1 Alphaproteobacteria bacterium | reverse complement strand
GGACTTCATCGCCCGGCTCGAGACCCGGCTGGCGCCGCGGTTCGCGTGGGCGGACGGGATCGCGACCGTGCTCTCGGACGCCTACCGCGGCGGCATGGTGTTGATGTTCGTCCTCGCGTGGCTCGCGGTCATCGTCGGCGTCGCGTCGTTTCCGCTTGAAGGCGTGATCGCCGACTGGATCTTCGCCGCTGTGGAACTCGTGATCATCGGCGGCATTCTTCTGATCACCCACATCGGCGACCGCAAGCGGCGCTGGCACGCGCGCTGGCTGGAGACGCGGCGGGTCGCGGAGTACTTGCGCCACGCCCACGTTCTGTCGCTGGCCGGGATCGCCCGCCCGGTCGGCCGCTGGCCGCGCGCCGTCGGCGGCATGTGGCCGGAGTGGTACGCGCGCCAGACCTGGCGCGAGATCGGGCTGCCGTCGGCGACGATCACGGCCGGGTATCTGCGCTGGCTGCTGAGCGGCCCGGCGCGCGAACACGTCCGCGGCCAAAGCCTCTACCACCACCAGAAGTTCTTGCGCCTGCGCGGCGTCGACCGGGCGCTGGAGCGCATTTCGTCGGCCATCTTCGTGATCGCGCTGGTGCTGTCGATCGGCACGGTCGCGGCGCAGCTCGCGTTCGGCGGTCATGCGGCGTTCGACCCGAATTCGCTGCAGTTCTTCGGCGTCATCCTGCCGATGCTCGCGGCGACCATCGCCGGCTTGCGGTTTTTCGGCGACTTCGACCGCTTCGCCGAGATCTCGGCGGTGACCCACGCCAAGCTCGCCGACATCGAGCGCCGTCTCGACGACGTCGCCGCGCTGCCGAACGCGGCGCTCGACTACGAATTCGCCGCCGGCATCCTCGCCGCGATCGAGGACGCCGTGGTCTCGGAGCTGGAAAGCTGGCAGGCGGTCTTCGGCGGCAAGCAGATGGCGATGCCGTCCTAGGCCCTCGGTGCGACCTCCGGGCCCGTTGCCGGGCGCGGCGACGCGTGCTAACCGCCGGTTTCGACACTTGATCCAGCCCGGAGAAGGACATGGCGGCGGCCGACAGCGACTACCACCACGGCGACATGAACGTGGCCGAGCAGAAGCGGACGTTTTCCGGCTTCGTGACGGTGACGGTGTTCGCTTCGGCGATCACGGCGATGGTCGTTTTCTACCTGACGCTGGTGTTCGCGGCGCACCAGAACTGGTTCGTGTCTCTGGTCGGGGTCGGCGTCATGGGGGTGCTGATCGGCCTTGGGCTGAGGCTCAAGGGCGGCTGGTACGCGAGCGTGATCGGGCTCGGCGCCGTCGCCTTCATTTCCGGCGTCTTGTTTGAAATTCTCAACCGCTTCGTCTTCTAGGCCTCACGCGCGCTTTGCGCGCGGCCTCGGTTTCGGGTTACCTCCTCGACGAAGCCGTTCGGCCGCAGGGGAGAGCTCATGAAAATCGCCGTGCCGAAGGAGCGCCGCGACGGCGAGACCCGCGTCGCCGCCACCCCCGACGTGGTCAAGAAACACATCGCCGCCGGGCATGAAGTGTGGGTGGAGTCCGGCGCCGGGGCGCACGCCGCCGCGCCCGACGCCGCCTACCGCGAAGCCGGGGCCACCGTGTCGGACGGAAACGACCGCCTCGGCGAGGCCGACCTGGTGATGTGCGTGCGCCCGCCGGACGCCGGCCAGCTCAAAGCGATGCGCGCCGGCGCGGCTCTGATCGGACTGCTCAATCCGCATGTGCACAAGGACCTGGTCGAGGCCTACGCGACGGCCGGCGTCGACGCCTTCGCGATGGAGTTGACGCCGCGGATCACCCGCGCCCAGTCGATGGACGCTTTGTCGTCGCAGTCCAACCTCGCCGGCTACCGCGCCGTCATCGAAGCGGCGAACGCCTACGGGCGGGTGTTTCCGATGATGATGACGGCGGCGGGCACGGTGGCGGCGGCGAAGTGTTTCGTCATGGGCGCCGGCGTCGCCGGGCTGCAGGCGATCGCCACCGCGCGCCGCCTCGGCGCCATCGTCTCGGCGACCGACGTGCGGCCGGCGGCGAAAGAGCAGGTGGCGTCGCTGGGGGCCAAGTTCATCGCGGTCGAGAACGACGAGTTCAAAGAGGCCGAGACCGCCGGCGGCTACGCCAAGGAGATGTCGGACGACTACAAACGCCAGCAGGCCGAGCTGGTCGCCGAGCATCTGAAAAAGCAGACCATCGTCGTCACCACCGCCCTGATCCCCGGCCGCCCGGCGCCGAAGCTGATGACCCGGGCGATGGTCGAGTCGATGCCCGAGGGCGGCGTCGTCGTCGACATGGCGATCGAAGCCGGCGGCAACGTCGAGGGCGCGGTGCTGGGCGAGGCGGTGAACGTCGGCGGAACCACGGTGATCGGCTACGCCAATCTGCCCGGCCGGATGGCGGCCGACGCCTCGGCGCTGCTGGCCAAGAACCACGCCAACCTGTTGCCGCTGTTCGGCGCCGACGACGGCGCGCTGGCCGCCAACGTCGAGGACGAAATCGTCAAGGGCATGATGCTGACCCGCGGCGGCAAGGTCGTGCACGCCGCCTTCGCGAAGGAGCCGGCGTGAGGGCCCGTTTCAAGACACGCGGTCATCCTGAGCCGAAGGCGAAGGATCTCGGGGCGGGCGCGCGACGACTGGAGTCCGAGATGCTTCGCGGCGCTCAGCATGACGAAACGGACAAGCGCCCATGACCCCCGCCATCCGAACCTTCGCGGCGATCGTCGGCCTTGGCGGAGTCGTTCAGCTGAGCCTTGGCCTAGCTGGATTCTTCAATTTCGTGTGGACGTTGCCGCCCGCCGTAGAGGGCTCGATTCACGACACTTACTACGTCGTGTTCGGCGAATCGGCGTGGCTCAACTGGGCGATGACCTTGTTCGGCTTGGCCTCCATTCTCCTGGCGTCTTGGCTTCTCTCAAGAAGTAGGGTCATCGCATGACCCCCGCCATCCGCATCCTCGCCGCGATCGTCGGCCTTGGCGGCGTCGTCGGCGTGCTGCGGCCGCTCAGCGTCGTCGCGTCGATGGCGAGCACCGGCGCGTTGCAGAACCTGATCGACAGCGGCTCCGTGGCGACGGTGTTCGGCTGGATGGCGGTCGGCCTGTTCTTTTCCGGCTGCTCGATCGTGCTCGCCGTTTTGATCTTCAACCAGCCCGTGAAGGACGCGACATGAGACTCGCCCGCGCGTTCGCCGTGTTGATCTGCGCCGCCGCGCTCGCCGCCTGCGGCTTGATGGAGGTGCGGGTGTCGAGCGACGGTCCCAACCCGGGGCGCGGCTCGTCGATCCCCGAAAAGGAAAGGAACTGAGATGGAGCTCGTCGACCCGATCGTCTTCCGCCTGGCGATCTTCGTGCTCGCGGTGTTCGTCGGCTACTACGTCGTCTGGTCGGTGACGCCGGCGCTGCACACGCCCTTGATGGCGGTGACCAACGCGGTCTCGTCGGTGATCGTCGTCGGCGCGCTGCTCGCCGCCGCGGCCAAAACCGGCGGCGCGGCCTCCGGCGAGTCGGTGACGATCTCGAAGAGCCTCGGCCTGATCGCCGTGGCGCTCGCCAGCGTCAACATCTTCGGCGGCTTCCTCGTCACCCAGAGGATGCTCGCCATGTACAAGAAGAAAGAGAAAAAGGCCGAGGCGTGAGATTCCTCCGAGGGCTCTTCGAGACCGGCTGGGCGATGTCGGGCCTGACGGCCTGGGTGCTGATCGCGTTCGTGAAGATGTTCGCGGTCGCCGCCTACTTGGAATCCGCCTTCGGCTTCAATGAAGACGTGGGATTCGTGTTCGGCTTCTTCATCTCGCTCGTGCCCGTTCTCGGCGGCGTCTTCGCCTTTCTCGGCGCTTCGGGCGTCTGGGACTGGGCCTGGCCGATCGCCGGCTTTCTGTTTCTCGTCGGACCCTTGACCACCGCGGTCGCCGTCGTCTCCGGACGCGGCCGCGCCGGGAGCCCCGTATGACCGCCAACATCGCCGCCATCCTCTACCTCGTCTCCGGGGTGCTGTTCATCCTCACGCTGCGCGGCCTGTCGAGCCCGGAGACCAGCCGCCGCGGCAACACCCTCGGCATGGCCGGCATGGCGCTCGCCGTCGGCACGACGCTGTGGCTGCTGTGGGGGCGGGGGACGCTGGACGCGACCACCTTCGCCCTGATCGTCGCCGGCGTCGCCGTCGGCGGCGGGATCGGCGTCGTCGTCGCCCGGCGCATTCCGATGACCGCGATGCCGCAGCTGGTCGCCGCGTTCCACTCGCTGGTCGGCATGGCGGCGGTGCTGGTCGCCGCGGCGGCGCTCTATACGCCCGAGGCCTACGAAATCGCCAAGCCTGACGGTTCGCTGAAAGCCCTGTCGCTGATCGAGCTGTCGCTCGGCGTCGCCATCGGCGCGGTCACCTTCTCCGGCTCGGTGATCGCCTTCGCGAAGCTGAACGGCAACATGTCCGGCGCGCCGATCGTGTTCCCCGGCCAGCACCTGGTGAACCTCGGCATGGCGATCGCGGCGGTGGTGCTGATCGGGCTCCTGGTCTCGACCCACGGCCTCGGCGGCGACGCCAAGCTCTACTTCTGGGCCCTGACGGGGCTGGCGTTCGTGCTCGGCGTCGCGATCATCGTTCCCATCGGCGGCGCCGACATGCCGGTCGTGGTGTCGATGCTGAACTCGTATTCGGGCTGGGCGGCGGCGGCGCTCGGATTCACGCTCGAGAACACGGCGCTGTTGATCACCGGCGCGCTCGTCGGCTCGTCGGGCGCGATCCTGTCCTACATCATGTGCAAGAGCATGAACCGGTCGTTCATTTCG
Source organism: Alphaproteobacteria bacterium (assembly GCA_021776705.1). Lineage (GTDB taxonomy): Bacteria > Pseudomonadota > Alphaproteobacteria > Caulobacterales > Maricaulaceae > JAJFFL01. Next base: position 1,259 of record JAJFFL010000247.1, on the reverse strand, counting down.
GTGATCCTCGGCGGCTTCGGCGGCGAGACCGGCGAAAGCGCGGCGGCCGACTACGACCGCACCGTCAAGCGCGGCTCGGCCGACGACGCCGCCTTCATCATGAAGAACGCCGGCAAGGTGATCATCGTGCCCGGCTACGGCATGGCCGTCGCCCAGGCCCAGCACGCGCTGAAGGAGATGGCGGAGAAGCTGAAGGCGGAGGGCGTCGAGGTGAAGTACGCCATCCACCCGGTCGCCGGCCGCATGCCCGGCCACATGAACGTGCTGCTCGCCGAAGCCCAGGTGCCCTACGACGAGGTGTTCGAGCTCGAGGACATCAACTCCGAGTTCTCCGGCGCCGACGTCGCTTTCGTGATCGGCGCCAACGACGTCACCAACCCGGCCGCCGAAGACGACCCCGGCTCGCCGATCTACGGCATGCCGGTCTTGAAGGTGTGGAACGCCGGCACGGTGTTTTTCATCAAGCGCTCCCTGGGCTCCGGCTACGCCGGCGTCGAAAACCCGCTGTTCTTCCGCGACAACACGATGATGCTGCTCAGCGACGCCAAAAAGATGGTCGAGGAGATCGTGAAGGCGCTCTAAGTAGCGATCGCGGCATAGGGATTGCCGATCGCGGCCGTCAATCGAATCCGCGACGGAGTCTTACTCCAGACCACGATCGGCTGCACATCTCCGAACCAAAGCGCAATGTCGATCAGTCGGCGCGAGCGGGACACAATTTGGTTTGGATGGTTCCGCTCATCGTAGATCAGCATGTCGTCGCCGATGACCTCTTCGCCATGCATCAGGGCGATAAAGTCGTCGTGTTCCGCTGTCTCGTCATGATTCACGAACGCCATCGCCCAAGCCAGTGATCGCGTCGGATCAGCAGCGCTCAATTGCTTGACGCCCCGAACCAGTGCATTTGCGAGCCGAATTTTCTGTCGGTCAACTCCGTGGTCGATTGAGATTCCGAACGGGTTGATCGATTTCACTTCACAGAATCCAATCCGCTGGTCATCCACATTCAGAATCAGGTCAGGCGACTTTTGTTTCTGACCTGTCGAGACTGGAAAGGGCGTTGCGTCAATTCCTCTGTCGGCGAACCATTGGATCACGCGCGAAATATCGGTTCGCTCGTTCAATGGATTTACTCCGCCGCCCGCCCCGAAAAGCTCAACGCTCCCGCCGCCAGCATGTCGGCGTGCAGCGCCTCGGGGCTCCAGTCGAAGCCGTTCGGCCAGGTCAAGGCGCCGTGGTCGATGAAGACCTCGTCGAAA
>JAJFFL010000246.1 GCA_021776705.1 Alphaproteobacteria bacterium | reverse complement strand
ATCTTCCTTGAGCCGGGCGCGCGCGTCCAGGCGCCGCCGGCGTCACGGCGCGGCGGCGAGCGCCCATTCGTAGAGCTTCAAGTCGGCGCGGTTCATGTCTTCGGCTAAGGCGCGGGTCTTCGCGGTGAGGTGCTTCGGCGTGAATTCCTTGGGAACGATCTTGGCGAGACGGCGGGCGGTCTCTTGAGGCGTTTCGCCGTCGCGGGGCTGTTGGAAGTGCGTCGCCGGGGCGTCGTGCCGGGCCAAGCCGAGATCGCGGTGGAGGCGGTCGGCGAAGGCGTCGAATCGGTCCTGCACGTCCCAATGAAACGACGGCGAGGACAGATGGTCGACGGCGCGGGCGACGCCGTCCTCGGCGAGCTCCAACGTCCGGAACTGGCCCGACACCAACTTGGTCATCACGTCCGCATGGCGCCGCCGCGCCGCGTCCTTGGCGGCGATCCGCTTCAAAAGCGCGTCGCCGTCGAGCCCTTCCGGCGGCGGGTCGCCGCGCCGCGCCGCCGCCGCACGCCGCTTGTGGAGGGTGAAATTGATCTCGCTGACGAGCCGGTCGACCGGTTCTCGCAGCACCGAGACGAAGCGCACGCCGGGTTCGCGATGCAGACCGGCGAAGTGGTAGTGGATGTGGCCGAGCACGAGATCGAACTCTTGGTCGCGGCGCGCGCGCACGAACGCCTCCTGCGCGTGCTTGACGCCGTAGGTGCGAAAAATCCGCCGCTTGGGGAAATTCGGCGTCAGCACGAAATGATTGAGCGCGCTGCCCGCGGTTTTCGGCAGATGGACGTGAACGATCATCGGTTCCTCGTTTGGGCCGCGGCCGGCGCCTAGACTTCGCGCACCGCGGCGTGGCGGCGCAGCGCCCACTCGTACAGCTTGAGATCGGTCCGGTTGAGGTCTTCGGCCAGCCGCCGGCTGTTCGACGACAGATCCTCGACGCGCACCACGTCGTCGACGATTTTCGCCCGCCGCTTCGGGTCGCGCACGCCCGGGCGCGCCGGGTCGCCGCGCACGAACGCCGTCGACGGCTCGGCGTGTCGGGTCAGGCCGAGTTCGGCTTCCAGGCGCGCCGCGTAGGCGTCGAACTCGTGCTGAAACCCCCAGCGCCAGCGCGGCGACTCAAGCCGCCGGCGCGCCGCGCCGAGCCCGCCGGGCCGCAGCGGCAAACGCCGCGTCTGACCGGCGATGAACTTGGTCATCACGTTGGAGTGCCGGACGCGCGACATCGTGCCGCCGGCCAGGGCGCGGATCAGGGCGTCGCCGTCGCCGGCCGCGGCGAGCTCCGGCGCGCGCGACAGCAGCGGGTTTTTCCGCTTCAGGAAGATGTAGTTGATCGAGCTGACGAAGCGCGCCACCGGTTCGCGCAGGATGGTGACGAAGGCGGCGTCGGGGTCCGCGTGCACGCCGGCGAAATTCGCGTGCACATGGCCGACGAGGAGATCGATCCGGCCCTCGGCCCGGGCGGCGCGGAACGCCTGCGCGACCTTGCGTTCGCCGTAGGCGTGGAAAATCCGCTCGGCCGGGAAATTCGGCATCAGGACGAAGCGGTTGAGGGCGCTGCCGGCGGTCTTCGGCAGGTGGACGTGAACGATCATCGGCGGGGCGTCCGTGTGCGGCGCTACGCCCCAGGGTGGCGCGCGACTTGTTGCGTGCTAGCTTTCGCGCCAGAGGAATTCAATCTTAGAGGTCGATGCCGCTCATGGCGGAACTGAAACGGGTCGGCGTCATCGGCGCCGGGCAAATGGGATCCGGGATCGCCCACGTCTGCGCCCTCGCCGGATGCGACGTGCGGCTCCACGACGTCGAACCCCCTCGCACCGCCGCGGCGATCGCGGAAATCGCGGAAAACCTCGAACGCCAGGAAACCAAAGGCAAGATCGCCGTCGGCGCGGCCGACGAGGCGAAGGCCCGGATCAAGGCCGCCAAGACGCTCGGCGATCTCGCCGACTGCGACCTGGTGCTCGAAGCCGCGACCGAGGACGAGACCGTAAAACGCGCGATTTTCGCCGGCCTGAAGGGGGTGTTGAAGCCCGAAGCGATGCTGGCGTCGAACACCTCGTCGCTGTCGATCACCCGGCTCGCCGCGGCGACCGACCGTCCGGAGCGCTTCATCGGCCTGCACTTCATGAATCCGGTGCCGATCATGAAGCTGGTCGAACTGATCCGCGGCATCCAGACCAGCGACGAGACCTTCGACATGGCGGTGCGGCTCGTCGAGCGGCTCGACAAGCAGGCGGCGGTCTCGGAGGACTTTCCCGCCTTCATCGTCAACCGCGTCCTGATGCCGATGATCAACGAAGCGGTTTACGCGCTCTACGAGGGCGTCGGCACGGTGGAATCGATCGACGCGGCGATGAAGCTCGGGGCCAACCACCCGATGGGCCCGTTCGAGCTCGCCGACTTCATCGGCCTCGACACCTGCCTGTCGATCATGCGGGTGCTGCACGAGGAACTCGCCGACACCAAGTACCGTCCCTGCCCGCTGCTGGCGAAGTACGTCGAGGCCGGCTGGCTGGGCCGCAAGTCCGAGCGCGGTTTTTACGACTACCGCGGCGAAAAGCCGGTGCCGACGCGCTAGGGCGCGGCGTTTGCCAGACGGCGGCCGGCGCGAGATAGTCGCGGCGCGGGGACGATGGGGCTTGGCCGATGCCGAACAAAGATGACGACGCGCTGCCGGACGGGCCGATCAACGCCGGCCGGCCGCCCGCCCCGGCTCCCGAGTTCGAGGATCCGGACGCCAAAGGGGCGCTGACGTTTCGCGACCCGTCGTGGCTGTGGTTGCCGGCGGGGCTGTTGATCAGCCCCTGGATCGGCGCCGCGGCCGCCGCGGCGGTTCTGGCGCTGCCCGAATTCACCGGCCCCGGCGCGGCCGGCGGACCCTGGCTCGCCGGCGTTTGGGTGCTGGGGCGGTTCGGCG
>JAJFFL010000245.1 GCA_021776705.1 Alphaproteobacteria bacterium | reverse complement strand
GAGCGCGGCGGCCGTTCCGATCGCCGCGCGATACGGACCGTAAAAGGCCGACGCGTATTTCGCCGCGTACGACATGATGGCGACCGCGTCGTGGCCTTCGCCGTCGAGGGCGTCGCGAATGGCGCCGACGCGTCCGTCCATCATGTCCGACGGCGCCACAACGTCGATGCCGGCCGCGGCCAGCGGCAAGGCCGCCGCAGCCAAACGTTCGACGGTTTCATCGTTGGCCACGATCCCATTTCTCATCACGCCGTCGTGCCCGTGATCCGTGAACGGGTCCAAGGCGACGTCCGCGATCACGCCGACTTCGGGGGCGGCGTCCTTGATCGCCCGGATCGCCGTGGCCACAAGGTTGTCGCCCTTGAGCGCTTCGGAACCGACGGCGTCCTTCTTCCCCGGATCGACGTGCGGAAACAGCGCCACGGCGGGGATCCCGAGGGCGTATGCGTCTCGTGCGGCTTTCGCCGCCTCCTTGAGCGACAGTCGATCGACGCCCGGCATGGCCGCGATCGGCTCGCGCGCCTCGACCGTGTCGGAAACGATCAGCGGCCAAATGAGGTCGTCGACGGAAGCTCGCGTTTCACGCGTCAGACGACGAATCCAAGGCGTGGCGCGAAGTCGGCGGGGGCGCGCGAGGGGATAACGACTCATGGCGCGGCCTCAGCGTCATCGGCGAACATGAAATCGGCGACGGCTTCAGGTGCGACCATCGCCGCCGCACCGCCGACCAGCGTCAGGATCAGCAACAAACGAGCGAACCATGCGTAGGGCATGTGGAGAATTTTCGGGTTCGCGCCGTTGGCGCGGAACCAACGCGCCCACGCCTCAATCACGAGCGCCGCCGCCGCCGCGCCCGGAAGCGACCACAGCACCGCGGCGCGCGGATGTTCCGGGTAGAGAACTGCGGAGGGGTCGAGAAACGTCCACGTCCATTGGCCGGTTTCGCCGAACGACAAGTAGCTGCTGGCTGCGAGGCTGGCCAAAGCTCCGGCTGCGACGCCCGGCGCGAACATGACCGCTGTCAGGACGGCGCCGCCCCAGAACGGGGTCTTGGCGGCGAACATGGTCAAACGCACGAACAAGTTGCCCGGCAGGCCGGCGGTCTTCGCTGTTTCGTTCATCGTTCGCCCGCTTGAAACCCGACGCCGCCCGCGCCATACCCCCATCCGGCATATCTCTTTCTCAATTCCGGCTCCAGGGAGCAACGCCTTTGCCCTTCGACCTGGCCGACGAGCAACGCCTGATCCAGGAAACCGCGGCCCAATTCGCGGACAAGCGCCTCGCGCCGAACGCGGCGAAATGGGACGAGGAAAAGATTTTTCCTGTCGACGTGCTGACGGAGCTCGCGCAGCTCGGTTTCGCCGCGATCTATGCCCGCGAAGAGCACGGCGGTTCGGGGCTGACGCGCCTCGACGCGGCGTTGATTTTCGAACAACTGTCGCGGGGCTGCGTATCCACCGCCGCCTACTTGTCGATCCACAACATGGTGACGTGGATGGTCGACACGTACGGCTCGGAAGAACAGCGGTCAAAGTGGGTGCCGGAGTTGGCGGTCATGGGCCGGCTTGGAAGCTACTGCCTCACAGAGCCTGGGTCCGGGTCGGACGCTGCGGCGCTCAAGACCAAGGCGGTGCGCGACGGCGAGGACTTCATTCTCAACGGCACCAAGGCGTTCATTTCCGGCGGCGGCGGATCGACCGAATTCTTCATCGTCATGGTGAGAACCGGAGACGACTCGCCCAAGGGGATTTCGGCCATTGTTGTCGAAGGCGGCGCGCCGGGACTGTCGTTTGGCGCGCAGGAAAAGAAACTGGGCTGGAATTCGCAGCCGACCGCTCAAGTCATCTTCGAAGACTGCCGCGTGCCGGCCGCGAACCTTCTCGGCGCTGAAGGGCAGGGTTTCAAGATCGCCATGTCCGGCCTCGACGGCGGACGCATCAACATCGGCGCCTGCTCGCTCGGCGGCGCCCAGGCGGCTTTGGACGCGACGATCGCCTATGTGAAGGACCGCGAACAATTCGGTCAGGCGATCGCGAAGTTCCAGAACACTCAGTTCAAGATCGCCGACATGGCGACGCACTTGGACGCGGCGCGGCTGATGATCTACCGCGCCGCGGAAAGCTTGGACCACAAGTCGCCGGAGGCCACCAAGCACGCCGCCATGGCCAAGCGATTCGCCACGGACGTGGGCTGGGACATCGTCGACGACGCGCTTCAACTGCACGGCGGCTACGGATACTTGAAGGACTACCCGGTTGAGCGAATCCTGCGCGATCTCCGCGTCCACCGGATTCTGGAAGGCACCAACGAGGTGATGCGCATGATCGTCGCGCGCGACGTTTTGGGCCGGTGAGACGAATTGGTTCGATAGCCGGGCGATGGTTTGCGGCGATTGTCATGTCAGGCGTGGCGATCGCCTGCAACTCAAACGACGTAGGCCTCGGCTACGCCGACTGCAGAAAGTCCTTCTTAGAAAAAATTGATAGCGGGGACGTTCGCTCGATCAACGGGCTCGCCATCGCGCCGGAGTATTCCGCCTACTTCACGGCGGACTGGGCGTCAGGCGAGGAGGGGCGACGCGCCCAAATCTATCTCAGTCGCTGCGTCGACGGAATTTGGTCAGATCCGCGCGTCATCATGGCGTCACCTTACAGCGACTACCAGCCGACGTTGTCTCCCGATGGGCGACGACTTTATTTTACGAGCACACGACCGCTTTACGGCGGAGCTGAGGGCGTGCGTCAGAATGTCTGGATGGCGGTCGAACGTTATGGCGCCTGGCGCGCGTCTCCAATCGCGGACCTGGCCTCAAGCGCATGGGACGGCCACGCCATCGAGATCGGAGCGGATCGGATGATGTTCGCGTCGGATCGGCCTGGCGGCGCCGGCATGGTGGACCTCTATGAGACGTACGAGACAAACGGTGCGCGAACTCTGGAAGCGGTCGCATCTTTGAATTCGGCGGCAAGCGACAATGACATGGCTTTCTTCGACGCTGAAAACGTTTTGGTTTTCGCGCGCTACGATCCGCAGTCCGAAGACATTGACCTGTTCGCCTCTGCGCAAATCGACAGAGAGTGGAGCGCGCCGGTCGCTCTCCGCATGATCAACACGTCGGAGTGGGAGGCGTCGCCCGCTTTTTCTCCCGATGGCGCCGACTTTTTCTTTAAGCGTGGAGACGGCCCGTTCATTCGAACGACGGTCGATGTGGTTGTTGACGCGGCACGGTCGTCCGTGTTGGTGCGCGACTCCGACGAGCCGTCTCGCTCGCTCGAAGCTGGTCAAGGACGATCCTCGTGAGTTCCGAACCCGAAACCCTCATCCGCGCGGTCGGCCAGATCGGTCGTATCACGCTCAATCGGCCGAAGGCGCTTAACGCGCTCACCCTAGGCATGGTCCAGAAGATGACCGCCGCCTTGGATGCGTGGCGGGACGACGACGACGTCAAGGCGGTGGTCGTGGACGGCGCGGGCGGGAAAGCGTTCTGCGCCGGCGGCGATATTCGGCTTCTGCATGACTCCGGCAAGGCCCGCGACGGCATGGCGGAAGAATTCTGGCGCCAGGAATACCGTCTCAACCAGCTCATCAAGCGCTACCCGAAGCCCTATGTCGCGTTGATCGACGGCATCGTCATGGGCGGCGGCGTCGGCGTTTCGATTCACGGGTCGCACCGGGTCGGCGGCGAAGCGACCCTCTTCGCCATGCCCGAAACCGGCATCGGCTTCTTCCCCGACGTCGGCGGCACCTATTTTCTGCCGCGGCTCCCTGGTCGACTCGGCGAATGGATGGGCCTCACCGGCGCGCGCCTCAAAGACGGAGACGCTTTCGCCGCCGGTCTCGCCACCCATTTCGTCGGATCCGCCAAGCACGCCGACGTCATCGCGACGCTTGAAGTCGCCGACTTGGACGGCGACGGCGAAGTTTTGGAATCCGTTTTGAACCAATT
>JAJFFL010000244.1 GCA_021776705.1 Alphaproteobacteria bacterium | reverse complement strand
TGATCGGCTCGGCGATCTCGGCGAACAGCACCGCAAGGTTGAGCCCGGTGCGCACGCCGACGGCCGCGGCGTCGCGATCGGTCTTGAACTTCGCCCACGGCTCAGCCGCCTGCAGATACTCGTTGCCTCGCGCCCATATGGCGCGGGTCTCCGCCGCAGCTTTGCGAAACTCCATGGCGTCGTGGTGCGCCGCGAGCGCCGTCAGCCGCGCGTCGAGATCCGCCGTCAACGCCGCTTCGGCTTCTCCGGGCGCGCCGCCGTCCGGCACCTGGCTGTCGAATCGCGACGCCGCGAACCGGGTGACGCGGTTGACGAAGTTGCCCAGCACGTTGGCGAGGTCGGCGTTCACGGTCTGCTGGAAATGCTCCCAGGTGAAGGCGGCGTCGGAGCTCTCGGGCGCGTTCGCCGTCAGGTACCAGCGCCAACAGTCGGCGGGCAGAAGTTCCAGCGCCTGGTCCATGAAAACGCCGCGCTTCTGGGAGGTCGAAAACTTGCCGCCGTACCAGGTGACCCAGTTGAACGCTTTCAACCGGTCGACCTTTTTCCACGGCTCCCCTGAGCCGATCAGGGTGATCGGAAACGACACCGTGTGGAAGGCGACGTTGTCTTTGCCCATGAACTGGACGTAGCGCACGTCGTCGGCGCCCTCGTCCTCGCGCCACCAGCGTTTCCAGTCGGCCCCCGTGGCGGCCGCCCATTCGACCGTCGCGCCGATGTACTCGATCGGCGCGTCGAACCAGACGTAGAACACCTTGTCTTCGAACCCGGCCCGTGGGCGGCCGTCCTGCAGCACCGAAACGCCCCACGTCAGATCGCGGGTGATCGCGCGGTCGTGCAGGCCTTCGTCGAGCCACTTGTAGGCGATCGACCGCGCGAGCGACGGCCAGTTTTCGGCGGCGTCGACCCAGGCCCGCATGCGCGGCTGCATTTTCTCCTGCAGAAGGAACAGGTGCCGGGTCTCGCGCACCTCGAGATTTTTCGAGCCCGAGATCGCCGAGTACGGTTGCTTCAGATCGATCGGGTCCAAGAGGCGGCCGCAGTTGTCGCACTGATCGCCGCGGGCTTTCTCGTAGGCGCAATGCGGGCACGTGCCCTCGACGTAGCGGTCGGGAAGAAAACGGCCGTCGTCGATGGAATAGATCTGCTCGGATTCGCGCTCCTCGATCAGGCCGGCTGCTTCAAGTCGGGCCGCGAAGTGCTGGGTCAATTCGTGGTTGGGCGGATTCGAAGAACGGCCGAACCAATCGTAGGACAGGCGGAAGCCCTCGCCGGCCTTGCGCTGGATGTCGTGCTGCGCGTCGCAGTAGCTGCGCACGTCCTGACCGGCTTCGGCGGCCGCCAATTCCGCCGGCGTGCCGTGTTCGTCGGTGGCGCAAATGTAGAGCACGTCATGGCCGCGCCGCCGTTGGAAGCGCGCGTGGACGTCGGCCGGCAGCATCGAACCGGCGAGATTTCCGAGATGCTTGATCCCGTTGATGTACGGCAAGGCCGACGTGATCAGAATGCGAGCCATCGCCGTTTTCGCTCCTTCAGGGCATGATGAGGCCCGCCGGCGGAGTGAGTCGGCGGGGAGAGGCCGGTCGCGTCTTAGCCTGCGCCGGCCCGGGGAGAAACATCATGCCTCGCGTTGCGGGAATCAATGTGGTCGCCGTCGGGGTCGCCGCCGTGGCCTTCTATCTCGTCGGCGTGCTTTGGTACGCGCTTTTGTTTCAACAGATCTGGATGGAACTCTCCCGGCTGACGCCGGCCGACACCGAAGGCGAGGGCTGGAAAATGGCGCTGGGGCCGATCATGGCGATCGTTTCCGTGGTCGCGATCGCCTTGGTGTACAAGTGGAAAGGCGGTTCCTTCGACGTCGTGCAAGGGGCCTTGAAAGCGGTGGTCCTGTGCGCCGGTTTCGCTCTGCCCGTCGTCGCCTTCGGCTACGTCTACGCCGCCGAGCCGTTCGCGCTTTTCTTGATCGACGCCAGCCACCTCTTGGTCGCCTACGCCCTTTCGGGAGCGATTCTCGGCGCTTTCCGCTGATCGGCGGCGCCGGCCGGCGTCCCTGGTCCGCCGCCTTACGGCGTTTTCACGCCGCCGACAGCGCCCGCTCATCTTCGCGGGTCTAGAACTCTCGTTGTGAGCTTCGGGGGCCCGCGTCGGATTCCCAGAACTTCACGCGCAAGAGCCAACATTTATCGAAGATTACAAAAAAATCATCGTAACACGTGAAAAAGGGCTTGATCGATAATCGATATGTGGTTATCGATAAACAGCGAGGACGAAGACGGCGCGACAGTCGCCCGATCGTCCGGAGGGCCGACAAGAGCCCGCAACGGTCGAATGAAGGAGAAGGAAATGTTCGGGTCCAAACAAGTTTCGACGGTGTTGACGTCGACCGCGTACGCCGCGCTGCTGTTCAGCGTCGCCTTGGTCGTCGTCCAGACCGTCGGGCCGGTCGCCGCCTAGATCGGCGACACGGCCTCGAGTTCGGTTCCGCGCGGGGCGTCCCTCCCCCGCCACCACGCAGCCCCTTCATCCCCCGGGGGCGCCTTGCGCGGGCCGAAAACCAACCGCCGACAAGTTTTACGGAGTTCGGTTCCGGCGCGGGCTACACCCGCCAGCACGCAGCCCCTCATCCCCCCGTGCGCCGCGCCGCGAACCGGACGACACACCACGCCCCCGGGTCCCCTCCCGGGGGCGTTTTTTCGCGCGCTCTCGACGCCGGCCGCCGCCGCGCGTATCCAAACCGTCAGGCCGGCTTAGCTCAGATGGTAGAG
>JAJFFL010000243.1 GCA_021776705.1 Alphaproteobacteria bacterium | reverse complement strand
CGTCAGCCTGGACTACGCCATCGGCATCTTCGCCAAGGCGCAAACGCCAATCGGCAACGGCTTCTCCGTGTTCGGCCGAGTGGGCTACATCGACGTCGAAATTGACGCCGGAGCCCTCGGCTCGGGTGGCGACGACGGCTTTGGGGCCGGCGTCGGCGGCGAATGGGAATTCTCGCCGAACAACTCGATCCGCGCCGAATACACCCGTTGGGAGTTCGACGACGGCGACGCCGACACGCTCGGTGTCGGCTACGTCCGCCGCTTCTAGTCGAATTCGGACGTGACGCAGTGAAGGGGCGCCGTTCTGCGGCGCCCCTTTTTTTGCCGCATCGGAGCCGGTGGCCAGACTCGCCCGAGAGAGCTATGTCACGTTGATCGGCGGCGGTTCCATCGACATGACGCTCTCCCGACCGCGCCCCTGAAACGCAACCTGATTCACGGCACCATGAACGACGTGGCCTCCCGAACGCCAAGCCATCCGAACGCACCGACCGTCGAAACCGTGCTGTCCGTCGTCCACTACACGGACCGCCTGTTCAAATTCCGCATCACGCGGCCGCCAAGTTTTCGCTTTCGGTCGGGCGAATTCGTCATGATCGGCCTGCACGGCGGCGACGGCAAACCGATCTTGCGCGCCTACTCCATGGCGTCGCCGTTTTGGGACGAGGAGCTTGAGTTCTTCTCCATCAAGGCACCGGGCGGCCCGTTGACGTCGCGCTTGCAGCACATTCAACCGGGCGACCCGGTGCTCCTCGGCCGCAAGCCTACCGGCACCTTGGTGCTCGACGCCCTGACGCCTGGCCGGCGTCTGTTCCTGTTTTCGACCGGCACCGGCTTCGCGCCGTTCGCCAGCCTGCTCCGCGATCCGGAGACCTATGAAAAGTTCGAACGGGTTGTTGTGACCCACACCTGCCGTCTGACTGCGGAATTGCGCTACAGCGAGGACATCGTCGACGGCCTGGTCGACGATCCTCTGATCGGCGAGATTTCCGCCGGCAAGGTCGTCCACTATACGACCTGCACCCGCGACCCTCACCCGCGACCAGGCCGCATCACGACCCGGCTCGACAGCGGCGAATTTTTCAAGGACATCGGCGAACCAGCCCTCTCACCGGAAACCGACCGCGCGATGATCTGCGGCTCCATGGCGATGATTCAAGACATGAAGGCGCGAATGTACGCATGCGGCTTGACGGAAGGGTCCAACGCCCAACCGGCCGAGTTCGTGATCGAGAAGGCGTTCGCCGGCTAGACGACGGCGGAGCTCAGTCGCGGCGCGACGCCACCCGCGTGCGGTCGGCGACCCGCTCAGTCGGGTGCAAGACGACTTTCTCCCCGACCTCGAGACCCTCCATGACTTCGGCGGCCTCTTGATTCATCCGGCCTACCTTAACCGCGCGCCGATGAGCTCGGCCTTGATCAATCGCGTAAACCGACCAACCGCCGTCGAGCCGGAAAAGCGCCGAAACCGGCGCCCGCACGACGTCGTCGGCGCTCCACGTTTCGACATGGACGTCGACGCGAAACCGGTGCGCCAGTCGGGTCCAAAGGGCCGGATCGCTTTCAAGATCGATGAGCACGTTCACGCGTTGCTCTTCGATTCCAAGGGCGGAAACCTTGGTGAAGCCCGACGGCTCCACGCGATGCACGCGCCCCTCCAACTCCCTCCCGCCCCAGCCGTCGATCCGTACAGCCGCTCCTTGGTGTATCTGGACCGCGTCGGCGGATAGCATTTCGGCCACGATCTCGATGTCTGACGGATCGCCGATTTCGAGGATCGGAGCTCCCGCCGCGACGACGCTTTCGCTTTCGCGCATCAGCGCCAGAACCTCTCCGTCCACGGGGGCCGACAGGGTGACGCAACAAGTGTCGTCGGTCTCGCCGCGTCCGGAGTCGTTCGGCGTGATCAAAGCCGCTTGGGCGCGGGCGAGGTCCGCTTCGCGGGCTCGCAAGGTGTCGCGCGCCGAGTCCCACGACGCCCGCGCGGAATCACGTGCCGACAACGCATTGTCGTAGCGCGCCTTGGCGACGACGCCGCGCTCGAAGAGGCCGGCCTCGCGCCGGAAAACGGCTTGCAGGCGGTCGTAGTCGGACTTCGCCCGGCGAACATCGGCGGCGGCCGCGTCACGCGCCGCCGCCGCCGCCGTGACCGCGTTTTCCAATTCGGCGATCGTGCGCCGGTCGAGCAGCGCCGGTTCAACCGGCCGCAAGCGCGCAACGGACGTCTCGGTGGACGTCACCCGATCGCCGACTTCCACTTGCACCCGTTCGAGCCGTCCGGCGATCGGCGCCGAAACCACATAGACTTCCCGGATGCGGGTCTTGCCTTCTTCGGAAATTTCCGTCGACATCGCTCCCCGCGTAACCTCGCCGACATCCACCAGCACCGGCCGCGGCCGATAGGCCCAAACCACCAAGGAGACGATCGCCGCCGCAATGCCGCCGAACAACATCAGGCGACGGACGCGAGGCGACATGGCGTTCAACCAACCTACAGATGGCATCAGATCACTCTCGTGTCTTGAGGACCGCGACAAGATCGAGCCGATCAATGCGGCGGCGGACAATCAGGCCGGAGACGAAGGCGAAAAAGACCGTGTAGAGCATCGCCGACGCGTAGCGTTCCACGGTGACGATCAACGGCGCGCGTATCAGGTCGGCGGGGAACAACGTGGCGATCAGCGCCGCGTTCCAATAGCCGAGAAGACCGCCCAACGGCAGGGCGAAAAGCGTCAATAAGCCGACCTCGCCCAACAGGATGAAGCTCACTTCAGATCGTGTGAATCCGAGAACCCGCAAGCTCGCCAATTCGCGTCCGCGTTCCGACAGCGCAATCCGCGCGGAATTGTAGACGACGCCGAAACATATCGAACCGGCGAACAGCGAGAACACGAACGTGATGATAGAGGAGTTCGCCTCCATCGTTTTCTCGACTTCGTGGATCGTGAGGACGCGGATTGAAGCCGCCTGCACGATCGGACTCCGTTTCACGGCGGCGAAAAACGCTTCATAGCGCTGCGCGTCGAGCGTCACATACGCGACCGAGATCGACGGCGCTTCTCCGAGCGCGCGGTTGAGCAACTCGCGCCGCATGTAGGCGGCCTGGCCGACGTAATCCTCCACAAATCCCGCGACTTGCGTTTCAAACGTCGGGCGGCGCCCCTCAAGCACTTCGACGAGCGCCGTGTCGCCGGGCTCAAGTCCAAGCTTTTCGCCCAGGTGGCGCGACATCAACACCCCGGCGGGAGGCGGCGCGATCGGACGCACGTCGGCGTCGACCGGGCGGTTGAGATCTGGGCGATCGGGGAGGCCCTGCAAGCTGACGCGTTCAACGCGCGACCCGTGGCTGAGGCGAATCGGTGCGGCGCGCACGCCCTCGACCTGGATCACGCCGGGCAAGTGCGCCACGTCGTAGACGATGTCCGCCGGCTGCTCGAGCGGAAACGTCAACATCACGTCGTGGCGCTGGATCTGTTGAAACTGAACGTCCATCAGGTGGCTCATGGCGTCGTACATGAACGTGCCGGCGACGATCGTCGAACATCCCGCCGCAATTCCAAGCGTCGTCAGCGCAGCGCGAATGGGACGGCGGCTGACGTTTCGGAGAACGATGCGCACGGGCACCGGAAGGTGCTTGGCGAACCACAAGGCGTCGAGCAAACCGCGCCGGAATGACGCTGGCGCTTGCGGCCGCATCGCAACGGCCGGGTCCAACGCGACCGCTCGACCGACCGCAATCGCGGCCGCCGAGGCGCACACGCCGACAGCGACGAGGAGTCCGCCGACGTAAACGCTCGCCGGCACGTCGCGGATCATGAACGGCAAATTGTAGAACTTGGTGTAGATGACCGAAGTCGCCTCGCCCGCCCAACTGCCGAGTCCGGCGCCGAGCAGTCCTCCGGAGATCCCCGGTATCAAAGCGAGTTTCAAGTAGTGAATGGCGACGTCGAGGTTGGAATAGCCGAAGGCCTTCAACAGCCCGATCTGCTCACGTTCCATTTCGATCAACCGCGTCACGGCGACATGCAGCATGAACGCCGCGACCGCCAGAAAAACCGGCGGTAAAATCAATCCGGACGCTTTGTTCTGGTCGATTTCGCTTTGAATGAACGCGTGCGAGACTTGGTCCTCACGGGCGTAGGCGCCGGTCCCGCCGTACGGCTCGAGAAGATGGTCCAATCGCCGGATCGCCTCCTGCGCATCGGCGCCGGGAGCCAACGTCAGGGCGACGTCGTTGAAGGCGCCGTCGAGGTCGTACGCGCGTTCAAGGGAATCGCGGGCCATCCACAAGATCGCGTAGCGGTCGCGCATGGGCAGCAGATCCCCGGGCGCGATAGCGTAGATGAATTCGGGCGACTGCCCGAGGCCGACGATCGACAAGTCGCGCTTGCGGCCGTTGATCACGACCGTCAACGCATCCCCGGGGGCCAGACCGCGCGCGTCGGCGAACTCTTTCGACGCGATGACTTCGCTGTGCCGCCCTGGCGCGACATATCGACCTTTCGAGAGCCGAACGCCATTGACGCCCGGCGGGCCGTAGCGCGGCACGGACACGATCGTCGCCGACGCGGGTTCGACGAGGTCCGGAATGTCGAGGCGAACGATCTCACGAATTCGAAGACTCGCCGCGCTCACGCCTGGGATGTTTCGAATGTCGTCGCCAAGCTTCAACGGCGCGCGGCGCGCATGGGCGAACACGTCCGCGAAGTTGTAGCGCTCGTAGTAGGCGCGCTGGGTCTGTTGCAGGGACTCGAAGAGATACCCGGTCATCACCAGGACAGCGACTCCGCTCGCCAAAATCATGGCGGCGGCGAGCAGCTGTCCCCACAAGCGGCGAGCGTCCCGCAGCAGCTTGCGGTCGAGCGGATGAATGAACCGCCCCGCGCTCACCAGGAGATCTCCGTCGGGGCCTTTTTCGTCGAATTGACCCGCTCCTCGCGGACGCGGCCGTCCGCGAGAAAGACCACGCGGTCCGCCATGTCGGCGATGCCGGCGTTGTGCGTGATCACGATGGTCGTGGTGCGGGTCTGCTCGTTGGCGCGCCGCAACGCTTCGAGCACGATCGCGCCGGTTTCGGAGTCCAAGGCGCCGGTCGGCTCGTCGCACAGCAACACTTCGGGCCGCTTGACGATGGCGCGCGCGATCGCGACCCGCTGTTGCTGCCCCCCGGACAACTGGGCCGGGAAATGATCCATACGGTCTTCGAGCCGAACCAGCGCCAGCGCGTCCTCGGCCGTCATCGGGTCCCGCGCAATCTCGGTGACGAGCTCGACGTTTTCGCGCGCCGTCAGGCTTGGCATCAGGTTGTAGAACTGAAAAACGAAGCCGACATGTTCGCGTCGAAACAGCGTCAGCTGACGCGACGTAAGCTGAGTCAGGTCGTCGCCGCGAAACAAGACCGCGCCCGCCGTCGCCGTGTCGAGTCCGCCGATGATGTTGAGAAGAGTCGACTTGCCCGACCCCGACGCCCCAAGCAAGACGACGAATTCGCCCTCCGGCACGATCAGATCCACACCCCGCAGCGCATGGACCGTCACCTCTCCGGTGACGTAGGTCTTCGTCAATCCGCGCGTTTCAAACGCTGGCGCGCTCATGCTTCGAACCCTTTCGCCGGGTCTTGTCCTTGTTCCGTCGCTCGAGACCGTCCTTTGGTTCATGACACCCCGGTCAATTCAACGCTCCGCCGGTTGCCCGATATACAGCGCCGCTCATTCAGAAAATGCTCGCCCGTCCTTCGGCCAAGACGAGTCCATAGGCGGGCGTGACGACGCGAGTCGCGAAATCGACGCGGCGCGAAACGAAAAACCCGGCCGCCGGAAGGGCGGCCGGGTCTCGACGTAGGTCTTCGCCGTCTCCCGACGTTCGGGCCCGCTCCTACGTCGCGCGCTGCAGCACGCCCGCAAGGTCGCGCAAGCGTTTGCCGTCGACACCGTCGGCGCCGGCGGCGGCGGTCTCAAGATTCGTCGCGATGTCGGAAAGCGCCGCGGCGTTTGCGCGGCCGCGACTCCAGTTGTTGATTTCGCGATCAACGCGGCGCGCCAAGCCGCTATCGAGCGCGCCCGCGCGGACCAATTGATCGACGAACGCCCGCGCCACGTCCGGGTGGTCCGGCCACTCGATATGCAGTTGAGTCTGGGTGTTCACCTCGTCGAACCGTATCAGTTCGGCGGCGGCGATTTCAGCGGCGGACAAGTGTTCGCTGGGCGTCAGTTTCAAGACGTCAAGGCCGCGAACGATTTCCGGCACGTAAATTCGGCCGTTGTTCCAATAGCCCGCCCAGGCGCCGCCGAGATAGAGTTCGTCCGGGCTCAGCGGGCCGCGATCGAAGTAGGCGATTTCATACGGATTGTCGCTGTCGGTGA
>JAJFFL010000242.1 GCA_021776705.1 Alphaproteobacteria bacterium | reverse complement strand
TCGCCCTTCTCGACGGCTTCGGCGTGCGCGCCGGCGCCGTTCACTCCGGCCGGCCGCGCATGGAGGCGGTCGACGACTGGCGCGCGGCGCAAACGGGCGCGCTCAAGCTCCTTTACATGAGCCCGGAGCGGTTGATGACCCCGCGCATGCTCGACGCCCTCGGTCAACTCGGGCCGGCGATGTTCGTCATCGACGAGGCGCATTGCGTCAGCCAATGGGGCCACGATTTCCGGCCCGAATACCTACAGCTCGGCGGCCTCAAGACGCGGTTTCCGAACGCACGCATCGCCGCGTTCACCGCGACAGCCGACGTGGCCACACGGCGCGAAATCGTCGCCAAACTGTTTCGCGGCGGCGCCGAAGTCTTTGTCCATGGTTTCGACCGGCCGAACCTGTCTCTCGCGGTCGAGGACAAGTCGCAAGCCAAGGCGCGCATCGCCGCGCTCGTTGACGAGCACCCTGGCGAACAAGGCATCGTCTACTGTCTGTCGCGAAAGTCGACCGAAGCGATCGCCGAGCATTTGACCGCCAACGGACGACCCTGCCTCGCCTACCACGCGGGCCTTGAGTCCGAGCGGCGGCGCGAAATCGTCGATCGGTTTCTCACCGAACCCGGCCTCGTCATCTCCGCAACCGTCGCGTTCGGCATGGGAGTCGACAAGCCCGACATCCGGTTCGTGTTTCATCACGACCTGCCGTCGAGCCTTGAGGGCTATTACCAGGAGATCGGCCGCGCCGGCCGCGACGGCCAGCCGGCGCGCACGGTCATGCTCTACGGCATGAACGACCTGCGCCTGCGCCGCATGATGATCGACGACTCCAATGCGCCCGACGCCCAAAAGCGGGTCGAGCGCCGCCGCCTCGACGCTTTGGTCGCCTACTGCGAAGCCGTCACCTGCCGGCGCGTGATGCTGCTGTCCTACTTCGGCGAGACCACCGACCCGTGCGGCAACTGCGACGTTTGCCGCGAGCCGCCGGAGACCGTGGACGGGACCGAGACGGCGCTGTTGGTCCTCAACGCCGCCCACGACACCGGCGAGCGATTCGGCCAGGCGCATCTCGTCGACGTGTTGCGCGGGGCGAACACCGCCAAAATCCGCCAGTTCGGTCATGACAAGCTCGATCTTTTCGGCGCCGGCGCCAAACGTGACGCCCGCACGTGGCGTTCGGTGATGCGTCAGCTTTTCGCCGCCGACGTGATCGCGTTGGGGACCGAGCACGGTTCAGTCCTGATTTCCGACCTCGGCCGCCGCGTGCTCGCCGGCGAAGAGACCGTTCGCCTGCGTGTCGAAGCCCCGCCCAAGCCGACAAAAAAAACCTCCCGCGCCGCGGCCGCCGATGCGGCGGTGTCGGACACCGACCTTTTGGCGCGGTTGAAGAAAAAACGCTTCGAACTCGCCAAGGCCGCCGGCGTGCCGGCGTACGTCGTTTTCGCCGACAAGACGTTGATCGATCTCGTCAATCTCCGCCCGGCGACGCGCGAACAATTCGCCCTCGCGCACGGCGTCGGGGCGAAGAAACTCGAACGCTACGCCGACGCGTTCCTGGAGGAGATTCGGGCCTACGGCGCGGGGGGCGCCTAGGCCGGCGCCGCTCCGGCTTCGACCGCCGCCTTGATCGCCGCGACCGCTTCGGCCGCTTTCGCGCCGTCGGGCCCCCCGGCTTGGGCCATGTCGGGCCGGCCGCCGCCGCCTTTTCCGCCGACCGCTTCCGCGCCGACGCGCACCAGTTCGCGGGCGTCGATCCGAGACGCCAGGTCGGCCGTCACGCCGACCGCGACGGCCGCCTTGCCGTCGTTGACCCCGACGAACGCGACGACGCCGGAACCGACCTGGGCCTTGGCTTGATCGATCAGAGCCCGCAGATCCTTGCCGCCGACGCCGTCGGCGACGCGGGCGATGACCTTGATCCCGGCGATTTCTTCCGGCCCATCGGCCGCGGAGGCCGCGCCGCCGCCCATCGCAAGTTTCTTCTTGGCGTCGGCCAGTTCGCGTTCAAGCCGCTTGCGTTCGGCGAGCAGGGCGTCCAGCCGAGCGGCCGCGTCCCCGGTCGGAACCTTGAGCGCGTCCGCGAGCCGGCGGGCCACCCCCGCTTGCTGGTCGAGCCAGGTTTTGGCGCCCGCCGCGGTCATGGCTTCGATCCGGCGCACGCCGGCGGCGACGGCGGACTCGCCGGTGATTTTGAACAGGGCGATATCACCGGTGCGACGAACATGCGTGCCGCCGCACAGCTCCACCGAATAGGCCTGCGCGGCGTCGCTCAGGGATTCGCCCATGGCCAGCACCCGCACCCGGTCGCCGTATTTCTCGCCGAACAGGGCCAAGGCGCCGGCCTTGATCGCCGCTTCGGGCGCCATTTCCTGGATCGACGCTTCGAGGTTTTGGCGGATGACGGCGTTGACCTGATCTTCGATGCGCCGAATGTCAGCGTCGCTCAGCGCCTGACCGTGGCTGAAGTCGAACCGCAGCCGGTCGGGACCCACGTAGGAGCCTTTTTGCGTCACGTGCGGGCCGAGCACGTCGCGCAACGCTGCGTGCAGCAAATGGGTCGCGGAATGGTTGGCGACGGTCGCGGCGCGGCGCGGCGCGTCGACAACAAGGTCCGCCGTGTCGCCCAGCTTCACCGGCCCGCCTGTCAAGGTCGCGGCATGGGCGTGCAGATCGCCGGCGCGCTTTTGCACGCCGCGCACCGCAGCGGTGGCGGACTTGAACTTGATCGTGCCGGCGTCGCCGATTTGGCCGCCGGATTCGGCGTAGAACGGCGTCGTGTCAAACACCAACTCGACTGAGTCGCCGTCGCCGGCTTGCGCGACGGGCGACCCGCCTTTCAGGATCGCGACGAGTTTTCCGCGTCCTGTCAGCGTGTTGTAGCCGCAAAAATCCGTCGCCGCGCCGAGCGTTTCGCGCAGCGTCGTCCACACCGCGTCCGATCCCGCGGAACCGGACTTGAAGTCGTGTTCGCGCGCCATGTCGCGCTGCCGGTCCATGGCCGCGTCGAACCCCTTCACGTCGACTCCGATCCCGCGCCGCCGCAACGCGTCCTGAGTCAGATCGAGCGGAAAACCGAAGGTGTCGTAGAGCTTGAACGCCGTCTCGCCGGCGAGTTCGTCGCCGGTTGTGAGGCCCGCCGTGGCGTCGTCGAGCAGCGCCAGACCGCGGCCGAGGGTGCGCTGGAACCGCTCCTCCTCCTGACGCAGGGTCTCCACGATCGCCGGCTGGGCGCGGGCGAGGTCCGGGTAAGCGTCGCCCATCTCCGCGACCAGCGTCGGCGCCAGCTTGTGCATCAAGGGTTCGTCGACCCCGAGTTGGTGCGCGTAGCGCATCGCGCGGCGCATGATCCGCCGCAGCACGTAGCCGCGGCCTTCGTTCGACGGGCTCACGCCGTCGGCGATCAGAAACGCCGACGCCCGCAGGTGATCGGCGATGACGCGGTGGTTGGGGGCCAAGGCGCCGTCGGCTTTGGTGTTCGTGAGTTCTTCCGACGCCGCGATCAACGTTTTGAACAGATCGGTCTCGTAGTTCGAGTGCACGCCCTGGAGCACGGCGGCGATGCGCTCGAGGCCCATGCCGGTGTCGATCGACGGCTTCGGCAGCGCCAGCTTTTCGCCGCCTGGCTGCTGGTCGAACTGCATGAATACGAGGTTCCAAATTTCGATGAAACGGTCGCCGTCCTCGTCCGCCGATCCCGGCGGCCCTCCCGCCACGCTCGCCCCGTGGTCGTAGAAGATTTCCGAACACGGCCCGCACGGCCCGGTGTCGCCCATCGACCAAAAATTGTCCGACGTCGCGATGCGCACGATGCGATCCTCGGGCAGGCCGGCGATCTTGCGCCACAACGCGAAGGCCTCGTCGTCGCTGGCGTAGACGGTGGCGAGCAGTTTCTCGGCCGGAAGCCCGAAATCCTTGGTCAGCAACTCCCAAGCGAACGCGATCGCGTCCGCCTTGAAGTAATCGCCGAACGAAAAATTCCCCAGCATTTCAAAGAAGGTATGATGGCGCGCCGTGTAGCCGACATTGTCGAGGTCGTTGTGCTTGCCGCCGGCGCGCACGCACTTCTGCGATGACGCCGCGCGCGGCGCCGGCGGCTTCTTGAGGCCGGTGAACACGTCTTTGAACGGCACCATGCCGGCGTTGACGAACAACAGCGTCGGATCGTCGGGAATCAGCGGCGCGGAAGGGGTGACCGCGTGGTCGTGGTGTTGGAAAAAGCTGAGAAACCCGGAGCGTATGTCGCGCAAGCTGGTCATGCCTTGTCCGCCGTTTCCCTTGGCCCGTCGAGTGCGTTCGACCTCGACATATAGAAAAGGGCGCCGGCTGTCGC
The DNA here is from genome assembly GCA_021776705.1 of Alphaproteobacteria bacterium. Lineage (GTDB taxonomy): Bacteria > Pseudomonadota > Alphaproteobacteria > Caulobacterales > Maricaulaceae > JAJFFL01. The sequence continues at coordinate 3,334 of JAJFFL010000242.1, read as the reverse complement.
CAGACGCCCTTCGCTTTGATGTCGGCGAGGCTCGCCGCGTTCGCCTAGCTGGCCTCGGCTTCGTCGTCGGCGATGTTGGGGTTGAGCATTTCGTCGGCGATCAAGCCGGCGTTTTGCCGGATCAACGCTTCGATCCTGGCGGCGACGTCCGGATTTTCGGCCAAGAAGGTGCGCGAATTCTCCCGCCCCTGCCCGATCCTCTCCTCGCCGAACGAGAACCACGAGCCGGACTTCTCAACAACCCCGGCCTTGACGCCCAAGTCGATCAGTTCGCCGGTTTTGGAGATGCCGTGGCCGTACAAAATGTCGAACTCAACCTCCCGAAACGGCGGCGCGACCTTGTTCTTGACGATCTTCACGCGGGTCTGATTGCCGATCACTTCGTCGCGGTGCTTGATCGCCCCGATGCGGCGAATATCCAGCCGCACGGACGAGTAGAATTTCAAGGCGTTGCCGCCGGTCGTGGTTTCCGGCGACCCGAACATCACCCCGATTTTCATCCGAATTTGGTTGATGAACACCACCAACGTGTTCGACTTCGAAATCGACCCGGTGAGCTTGCGCAGCGCCTGGCTCATCAGCCGCGCTTGCAGACCCGGCAAGCTGTCGCCCATTTCGCCTTCGAGTTCGGCGCGCGGCGTCAAGGCGGCGACCGAGTCGATGACCAGAATGTCGACGGCGCCGGACCGCACCAGGGTGTCGGCGATCTCAAGCGCCTGTTCCCCGGTGTCCGGTTGCGAAATCAGCAGTTCGTTGATGTCGACGCCGAGCTTGGAGGCGTAGCCGGGATCGAGCGCGTGTTCCGCGTCCACGAATGCCGCGACGCCGCCCGCCTTTTGCACTTCGGCGACCGTGTGCAGCGCCAGCGTCGTCTTGCCCGACGACTCCGGCCCGTAGATTTCGACCACGCGTCCTTTGGGAAGGCCGCCGATGCCGAGCGCGATGTCGAGGCCGAGCGAGCCGGTGGACACCGACTCGATGTCCAAGGTCTCGCGTTGACCAAGCTTCATCACCGACCCCTTGCCGAACGCCCGATCGATTTGACCGAGCGCGGCTTCGAGCGCCTTGGACTTGTCTTCCTTGGTGTCGTCTTTGCCCACGACCTTCAGCACCGGCTTCGTCATTGGTCCCGCCTCATCTCTAGATCCGCGCGCGTTGATTCGCGACTGCTGTGCTATCTGTACACGATTTGTTCTCGGAACACAACAGGAACGTCGGCGGGCGGCCCGGGCCTTATCCAGCAGTCAGGCCTACTCGACCTCGCCGATCAGCGACTTCACCCTTTCCGCCAAACCGCGCTGGGAGAACGGCTTCGGCAAGAAGCTGACCTCGCGCTCACTGGAGAGAGTCTCGGAAAAGTGCTCTTCGGCGTAGCCGGAGATGAAGACGATCTTGGCGTCGGCGAGCTGCTCGCGGGCTTTTCGCAGCAGCGTCGGGCCGTCCATGCCGGGCATGATGACGTCGGAGACCATCAGATCGAAGCCGCCGGGATCGTCTTGGAGGATGTCGAACGCCTCCTCGCCGTCCTCGGCTTCGATCACGTCGTAGCCCCGGTTGCGCAGCGTCAAGGCGGAGATCTTGCGCACCCCGGCCTCGTCCTCGACCAGCAGGATGCGGCCGCGGCCGTTGAGGCTGACCGCCGGCGGCTCCGCCTTCAGGCGCTCCGACGCCGCCTTGAGCGCGGCGAGTTCCTCGGCGCTCGGCGCGTACGCCGGCAGGAAGATGCGGAACGTCGTGCCTTGGCCGCGCTTGCTTTCGACCGTCACGTGACCGCCGGACTGGCGCACGATGCCGAACACGGTGGCGAGCCCGAGCCCCGTCCCCTTGCCGACCTCCTTGGTGGTGAAGAACGGCTCGAAGATCTTTTGCGCCGTCTCGTCGTCCATGCCGACGCCGGTGTCGGCGACCTCGATCATGGCGTAGTCACCTTCGACGAGTTCGCTCTCGGGCACGCCGTGGATGTCTTCGTGCGTCGCGCGGCCGGAGCGGATCGTGATCACGCCGCCGCCGTTGTCGCGCATCGCGTCGCGGGCGTTCGTGGCGAGGTTGATGATCGCGTTTTCGAGGTGGCCCTTGTCGGCCTTGACGTAGGGCAGATCGCGCCCGTGCACGGTCTCGAGCTTGACGTTCTCCTCCAGGATCTGGCGCAGCAGAATCGAGAAGTTGGACAGCGTCGCGGCCAAATCCAACAATTCCGAACGGTGCGTTTCGCGGCGCGAAAACGCCAACAACTGGCGCACCAGCCCGGCCCCGCGCGACACCATCTGATTGATCTTCTGCAGGCCGGAATACGACGGGTCGCCGACCGGATGGCTTTCGAGCAGCGTGTCGGCGTTGCCGCGGATCGCCGTGAGCATGTTGTTCATGTCATGGGCGACGCCGCCGGCGAGTTGGCCGATGGCCTGCATTTTCTGCGCCTGCATGTAGAGGTTTTCGAGCTTCTTCTGCTCGCTGACGTCGATGACGTAGGCCGCCTTGCGGCCGCCGCGGTCGGGCGCGAAGTAGACGTCGACATGACGGTTGGCGTCGTTGGCCAAGGTGAGCTGCGCCCGCACGCCGCCCGCGCCCGCCTCTTCGAGCGCCGACGCGGCGTCGGAGTCGATGTCGAACAGGTCGGCGAACTTGCGCCCCGGCGACGCGGCGCCGCCGGTGATGTCGAGCAGCGCCGGGTTGGCGTCTTCGATCATGGCGTTGCCGACGTCGACGCCGTCGAGCCGCGCGACGCCGAACGGCGCGTTCGCGAACATCGCATCGAGCATCGAGCCGGCCTCGCCGGTGGTCGGCGCGGCCAGGGCCTGGGCGACGCCCGGCGGCGCGCCGGTGGCGGTGAGGCCGTAGACCACCGAGCGCGAGGTTTTGCGGCGGTCGTTGTCGGTCGGCCAGGTGGTCACGATCACCGCCGACGACTCGATGCCGTCGCGGGCTTTCAGCATGACTTCGGCGCGCGACGCGCCGCCGCTGCGGCGCTTGTCCTTGCCGAGAACGCGCCCGGTGTCGCCGGCGACGAAGTCCTTCACGGCGATGCCGTCCTTGGCCGCCTCGAAACCGAGCCACGCGCGCAGGGTGCCGTTCATGTAGTGGATCTTGCCGTCCGGCGAGGCCGAAAAGAACCCGATCGGCGCGTCTTCGAGCAGCGGGTCGCCGCTGACGCGGACCTTGTCGCCGCTGGCCCGCCGGCGCGCGCGCCACAAGGTTTCGCCGGTCGGCAGGGGGGTCACTTCAAGGTCGAAGGACGTCACGGTACCCTCGGCGCCGAAACTGGCCGCGGGCAGACTCTCCGCGAGCCCCTCGCGTTTGCGCGAAGCGCGCGCCAGCCGGTAGATCGCCGAGGACA
>JAJFFL010000241.1 GCA_021776705.1 Alphaproteobacteria bacterium | reverse complement strand
CACGACTCATCTCGCCGGCGTCGTGTTCGCCGTCGGCGGTTCGGAGATCGACGGCGCGTCGAACGACTTTACCGGCCCGCAGCAACCCGACGACTTCGTCGGCCCCTCGCCGCCGGACGCCGACCCGGAAACCGCCGCCCGCGCGCGGATGGCCAAGGCCGCCGGACGAACCGCGTCGAACGGCCCCATGGCCGCGATGATCAACCGGCGCGAGAAGAGAAACGAATTGATCATTCGCCTCGGCGCCGTGCCGGAGGCGGCCAACGTGCTCAACGAGGTCAACGAGTCGGGTTCCGGCGCCGGTCAGGCGATCGGCATGGACAACGCGATGCAGGAGGCTCAAGCGCGCATGTCGGAGATCCTCGGCGTCACCGAGGCGATCGCGACCGGCGATTCGACGAACGTGCTGCTGACGATCCCGCTGATCGACTTCGGCTACGCCGGGACCTTCGACAACGCCGAGATCAAGCTCTCGCGCCACCCCGAGCGGGACCTGCACGCGCTCGACCCGCGCGACGACGACGACCCGAACGGCACGGTGACCATCGACGCGTATTCCGAGGACTTCATGTCGGGATCGTTCTCCGGCCAGCTCGTCGACATGTACGAGGACGTCGAACGCGGCCAGCCGCTGACGATCGTGCGCAACATCTCCGGCCGGTTTTGGGTCGCGGCGCCGTGGTTCGGCGACGACCGGTTCGAACCGGAGCCGGTCGATACGCTCGCCGAGGACGTCGTTGCGGATCTGGTCAGCCGCACGCCGGGCATGTCGACCGCCGATATGGACGACGCCCTGAACGACGCGCCCGCCGCGGCGCCGGGCGGCGATCCGTCGGCGACGGCGCCGGGCGCGTCCGCCACGTCGGGGGGCGCCGTCCGCCCGGCTTGCGATTGTTCCTGCGAAAGCTGGTCGAAAGTCGAAGAATTGAGCGAACGGGCCGATCAGCCCGGGTTTTCGCCGACGCCGGACGACAATGCGCTGATGGCTTGCACCGTTCAGTGCATGGCGCAATACGCCGCCTGCGCCGGCTAGACGGGGCGCCCTCGTCGCGGGCGGCTTGTTTTCCCGGGAGGCGCGGCTAGCGTGGCGGGCGACGAACTCAATCGATTCAGGACCTCACCCATGATCTTGCGCACCGCCTCCGCCCTGGCGCTCGCCGCCGCCCTTTTCGCCGCCTGTTCGCCGGACCCGGCGACCGACGGCGCGGCGACCGCGTCCGCGGAGGCCGCGGGCGCCGCCGCGGACGCCGACTCGCTGGTCGACTTCACCGAATTCGAGTTGGACAACGGCCTCAAGGTCATCTTCCACGTCGACCGGTCGGACCCGGTGGTGGCCGTCGCCCTGACCGCCCACGTCGGCTCGGCGCGCGAGCTGGAAGGGCGCACCGGCTTCGCGCACCTGTTCGAGCACCTCTTGTTTTTGGAATCCGAAAATCTCGGCAAGGGCGGCCTCGACGCGATGAGCGCCCGCATCGGCGGCTCCGGCGCCAACGGCTCGACCAGCCGCGACCGCACCAACTACTTCCAGACCGTGCCCAAAGACGCGCTTGAAAAAATGATTTGGGCCGAGGCCGACAAGCTCGGCTGGTTCATCAACACGGTCACCGACCCGGTGCTGGCGAAGGAAAAACAGGTCGTTAAAAACGAAAAGCGCCAGAGCGTCGACAACCGGCCCTACGGCCACACCAACTCCGTCGTCGACAAGAACCTCTACCCGGAAGGCCACCCCTATTCGTGGCAAGTGATCGGCTCGCTCGAGGATCTTGACGCGGCGACGCTCGACGACGTGAAGACCTTTTACCGGCGCTGGTACACGCCCAACAACACGACGCTTGTGATTGCGGGCGACTTCGACGAAGCCCAGGCGCGCGCCTGGGTGGAGAAGTACTTCGCCGAAATCCCGCGCGGCGAAGAGGTGGCGCCGCTGCCCGAACAGCCGGCGACCCTTGTTGCGACCAAGTCGCTCTTTCACGAAGACAACTTCGCGACCTTGCCGCAGCTCACCTTGGTGTGGCCGACGGTCGCCCAGTACACGGAAGATCACAACGCCCTCAACGTCCTGATGGACCTTTTGAGCGACGGCAAGTCGGCGCCGTTCAACGAAGTCCTGATCGACGAAGACAAGCTGACGTCGTCGGTCGACATGTACGACTACGCGTCCGAGCTCGCCGGGGCTCACTACGTCGAGGTGACGGCGTTCGACGGCGTCGATCTCGACGCGGTCAAGGCCTCGATCGACCGGGCGTTCGCGCGGTTCGAGGCGGAAGGCGTCGACCCGGACGATTTGGCGCGGGTCAAGATCAGCCAGGAAGTCGACTTCTACAACGGCGTCCAGAGCGTGCTCGGCAAGGCCTTCAACCTCGCCCAGTATGAGATCTTCGCCGGCGACCCGGGCTACATCAATCAGGACATCGCCGACATTCGCGCGGTGACGGCGGACGACGTGTTGCGGGTCTATACGACCTACATCAAGGACAAGCCCTACATCGCGACGAGCTTCGTGCCGCTCGGCGAAACCGACCTTGCGCTCGCGGGCGCCGTGCGCGCCGAGGTGGTCGAGGAACAGATCGTCCAAGGCGCCGAAGAGTCGTTCGACGCCTCCGTCGCGGCCGAATACGTGCGCACGCCGTCGAGCTTCGACCGCACCGACGAGCCGCCCTACGGGGAGACGCCGGTCGTCGCCGCGCCGGCGGTGTGGCGGGGCGAGCTCGCCAACGGCCTCCGCCTTTTCGGCATCGTCGACGGCGAGCTGCCGCTGGTTCGCTTCGAGCTTTCGATCGACGGCGGGCACTTGCTCGACGACCCAGACAAGCCGGGCGTCGCCAATCTCGTCGCCGAGCTTTTGACCAAGGGCACCGCGACCAAGACCACGGCCGAACTCGAAGACGCCATCGCCGCGCTCGGGGCCGAGATCTTCGTCGGCGCCGGCGACGAGGCGATCCAGTTCTCGGGCCAGACCTTGGCCCGCAACTTCAGCGCCACGATGGCGCTGCTCGAGGAAATGATCGTCGCGCCGCGCTGGGACGGCGACGAGTTCGCGCTCGCCCAGGCGGCGGTGATCAGCGGTCTGCAGGCGCGCAAGGCCGACCCCAACGCGCTCGCCGCGGACGCCTTCGACCTGGTGACGTTCGGCGAGGACCACATTTTTTCGCGCCCCGTCCCGGGCGTCGAATCCGCGGTCGCGGCGGTGACGCTCGACGACCTCAAGGCGTTCCACGCCGCCAACCTCGCGCCCGGCGCGGCGGCCTTCCGGGTGGTCGGCGACGTCGACCAGGCCGCGGTCGAGGCCGCCTTGGCGGGACTGGCGGAAAGCTGGACTCGGCGCGACGTCGCGTTCCCCGCCTACGCCGGCGCGACGGCGCCGGAAACATCGACGGTGTATTTCTACGACGTTCCGGGCGCCAAGCAGTCGGTGTTCTATTTCGGCAACCCGTCGCTGAAGGCCACCGACGACGATTTCTACAAGGCCTCGGTGATGAACTACATCCTCGGCGGCGGCGGCTTCGCCTCGCGGCTGACCCAGGAGCTGCGCGAAAGCAAGGGCTACACCTACGGCATCCGCTCCAACTTCTCGGGCTCGCGCCGGGTCGGCGAATTCCGGATCTCCTCCGGCGTGCGGTCGAACGTGACCTTCGAAGCCGCGGAGCTGGTGAAGACGATGCTTGAAGACTACGCCGACACGTTCACCGAGGACGACCTCGGCGTGACCAAGAGCTTCTTGATCAAGAGCCAGGCGCGGGCGTTCGAAAGCCTGGCCGCCAAGCTCGGCGTCCTCGAGGAGATCTCCGACTACGGGCGGCCGGCGGACTACGTCGTGCGCCGCGGCGCGGTCGTCGAGGCCATGACCGTCGACGACGTGCGCGTGCTGGCGCGCAATCTGATCCGGCCGGACGCCATGAGCTACGTCATCGTCGGCGACGCGGCGACGCAGCTCGACCGCCTCGAGGGGCTCGGCTTCGGCGCCCCCGTGCTCGTCAACGACCGCCTCGACGCCGTCAGCGAGTGACCGCCGCGCTCGACGCCGCGGCCAAGGCCGACCTGGTGGCCGCGGCGCGCGCGGCGCGGGAGCGCGCCCACGCTCCCTATTCGCGCTTCAAGGTCGGCGCCGCCCTGTTGTGCGCGGACGGGACCGTGGTGCGCGGCTGCAACGTCGAGAACGCCAGCTACGGCGCGACCGTGTGCGCCGAGCGCGCCGCCGTGATCGCGGCGGTGGCCGACGGCCGGCGCGCCTTCGCCGCGATCGCCGTCGTCGCCGACACGCCGACGCCGGTCACGCCGTGCGGAATCTGCCGCCAGGCGCTGGCTGAGTTCGGAACCGACCTGACCGTGATTTGCGCCAACACCGCCGGCGAGACCGCGGAATTCGGGCTTTTGGAGCTTTTGCCGCACGGCTTCGCCCGCGGGTGATCGCGCGCCGGCGTCTGTGGCCTATATTGACGCCATGGATTCGCCCCGCTCCTCCGGCCCGGAAGCCGCGCTGACCTCGGCCGAGCGCGCCGGCAAGTCCGGCCCGGAGATCGTCAAGGACCACGTCACGCGGCTGCCGGGAAAGCCCGGCGTCTACCGCATGTACGACCGCGCCGGCGAGGTGCTCTACGTCGGCAAGGCGAAAAACCTCAAGAACCGGGTCGGCGCCTACGTCCGCCTCGGCGGCCACACGGCGCGCATCGCGCGCATGATCTCGGAAACCGCGGCGATGGAATTCGTCGTCACCGAAACCGAGACCGAAGCGCTGCTGCTCGAGTCCAACCTGATCAAGCGCCTCAAGCCGCGCTACAACATCATCCTGCGCGACGACAAATCGTTTCCCTACATTCTCATCCGCCGCGACCACGCCGCGCCGCAAATCATGAAACACCGCGGCGCGCGGTCGCTGTCGGGCGACTACTTCGGCCCGTTCGCCTCCGCCGGCGCCGTCAACCGCACGCTCAACACTTTGCAGAAGGCGTTCTTGATCCGCTCGTGCGCGGACTCCGTCTACGAGAACCGCTCGCGGCCGTGCCTGCTGTTTCAGATCAAACGCTGCGCGGCGCCGTGCGTCGGCTATGTGACGCTCGACGAACACGCCGCCCTCGTCGCCGACGCCAAGGCGTTCCTGAAGGGCGACAGCGACGCCTTGCGCAAACGGTTGCAGGCGGAGATGGACGCCGCCGCCGCGGCGCTCGACTACGAACGCGCGGCGCGCCTG
>JAJFFL010000025.1 GCA_021776705.1 Alphaproteobacteria bacterium | reverse complement strand
CCAATTCTAATACACCACCACGCTGCGGATGCTCTCTCCCCGGTGCATCAGGTCGAACGCGTCGTTGATCTTCTCCAGCGGCAGCGTATGGGTGATCAGGTCGTCGATGTTGACGCGGCCGTCCATGTACATGTCGACGATCGTCGGCACGTCGGTGCGGCCCCGCGCGCCGCCGAAGGCCGAGCCGCGCCAGTTGCGGCCGGTGACGAGCTGGAACGGGCGCGTCGAAATCTCCTGGCCGGCGCCGGCGACGCCGATGATGACGCTCGTCCCCCAGCCCTTGTGGCAGCACTCGAGCGCCGTGCGCATGACGTCGACGTTGCCGATGCACTCGAACGAATAGTCCGCCCCGCCCCCGGTCAGCTCCACCAGGTGGCCGACGAGGTCGCCCTTGACCACTTTCGGGTTCACGAAATCGGTCATGCCGAATTTTTCCGCCAAGGACTTTTTCGACGGGTTGAGATCGACGCCGACGATCTGGCGCGCGCCGACCATCTTCAGGCCCTGTACGACGTTGAGCCCGATGCCGCCGAGACCGAACACGACGGCGGTCGAATTCGGCTCGACCTTGGCCGTGAACATCACCGCGCCGAGGCCGGTGGTGACGCCGCAGCCGATGTAGCAGATCTTGTCGAACGGCGCGTCCTTGCGGACGTTGGCGACCGCGATCTCCGGCAGCACCGTGAAGTTCGAGAAGGTCGAGGTTCCCATATAGTGACGGATCGGCGCGCCGTTGATCGAAAACCGCGACGTCCCGTCCGGCATCACACCGGCGCCCTGGGTGGTGCGGATTCTTTGGCAAAGGTTGGTCTTCGGGTTGAGGCAATAGTCGCAGGTCCGGCATTCCGGCGTGTACAGCGGAATGACGTGGTCGCCGACCGCGACGCTGGTCACGCCGGGCCCGATGTCGCGCACGATCCCCGCCCCTTCGTGGCCGAGGATCGCCGGGAACGCGCCTTCCGGGTCGTCGCCCGAGAGGGTGAATTCGTCGGTGTGGCAGACGCCGGTCGCCATCACCTCGACGAGGACTTCGCCCGCTTTCGGGCCCTCCAGGTCGACGTCGACGATTTCGAGCGGCGCGCCGGCTTTCACGGCGACGGCGGCGCGGGTTTTCATGACCCGTCTCCTCAGGCGGTGGCTTTGAGCTTTTCGTCGACGACGTAGTCGGCCTCGGTCGACGCCTTGATTTCGTCGAGCGTCACGTCGGGCGCCAACTCCACCAGCTTCAGGCGGTCGCCGTCGACGTCGAAGACGCCGAGGTTGGTGATGATGCGGTCGACCACGGCTTTGCCGGTCAGCGGCAGCGTGCACGCCTTCAACAGCTTCGACTCACCGGCCTTGTTGGTGTGGTCCATGATGATGACGATGCGCTTGACGCCGGCGACCAGGTCCATCGCGCCGCCCATGCCTTTGACCAGCTTGCCCGGGATCATCCAATTGGCGAGGTCGCCGTTCTGGGCCACCTCCATGGCGCCGAGGATGGCGATGTTGATTTTGCCGCCGCGGATCATCGCGAAACTTTCCGAGGAGGAAAAGAAGCTGGTGCGCCGCAGCTCGGTGATGGTCTGCTTGCCGGCGTTGATCAGGTCTGGGTCTTCTTCGCCTTCGTAAGGGAACGGGCCCATGCCGAGCATGCCGTTCTCCGACTGCAGGGTGACGTCGACGCCGTCGGGAATGTAGTTCGCCACCAGCGTCGGAATGCCGATGCCGAGGTTGACGAAGAACCCGTCCTGCAGCTCTTGCGCCGCGCGCGCGGCCATCTGATCGCGGTTCCAGGGCATCATTGGTTCCTTTTCGAATCGGCCGCCTCAGAATCGCGTTCAGCGTTCCGGGGCGTAGGTGAGGTCGGCGCGGTAGCGCCAAATTTCGCTGTCGATGCGCGCGATCATCGCCAAAGCGGCGTCCGCGTGCGCCGCGTCGACGAAGAGTCCGCGAGCGCCTGCCGATATTTCGGGGTCGCTGAACGACCGCCGCGGGCGCAGCGCGAGATAGGCGGTCAAGTCGCCGCCAAGGACGGGGCGGTACCAAGCCGCGCCGCCGCTCGACGCGGTCCCGTCATGAAGCGCGCGTTCAAAGGCGGCCGCTTTGTCGGGCGCGACATGTACGTAGAAAACGTCGACCAGCGGACTGGGAGCGCCGTCTTCGAGCGTGCGGTCTGTGCCGGACAGATCGAGACGTTCGTAGGTTCGGCGCCACGCGGCGAGCGCATGGGGGCCCGTCGTGGCGACGAAGTCGGCCGCGTCGCCGCCCGGGTCCGGACGCGCGTCCATGTCCGATCCGGAAACGCCGAAGGTCCCGTCCACGAACATGCCGATGTTTTCGCCCCAGACCACGCTCCAGCCGTACCAGGTCAGCCTGTCGTCCGCCTGCGCATGCCATTCAAGATGCCGCTTGTAGCCGGTTTCGAAGTCCGCCGCGGCGCCGTCGCGCGGCTGATAGGCGAACAGATAGGCCCCGCCGGAGTCTTGCGCCGCGGCGGCGTGCGCGGCGCATGCGACGGCTGTCAGGGCGGCGGCGAGTCGCGCCAATAAGCGAACGCGCATCAAACGGTCTCCTCGCGCTGGCGGGTGGTGACGTTTTCTATGCGCTTTTCGAACGCGCCTTTGACGACCCGGTGGACGTAGACGCCCGGGGTGTGGATGCACGCCGGGTCGAGGGCGCCGAGTTCGACAAGCTCCTCGACTTCCGCGACGCAGACCTTGCCGGCCATGGCGGCCTCGGGATTAAAGTTCCGCGCCGTCTTGCGGTAGACCAGATTGCCGAGCGGGTCGGCCTTCCACGCCTTGACGATCGACAAGTCGACGACGATGCCGCGTTCAAGGATGTAGGTTTCGCCGTCGAAATCCTTGTGCTCCTTGCCCTCGGCGATGACCGTGCCGACGCCGGTCTTGGTGTAGAACCCGGGGATTCCCGCCCCGCCCGCGCGCAGACGTTCCGCGAGCGTGCCCTGCGGGTTGAACTCGAGTTCCAGTTCGCCGGACAGGAATTGGCGCTCGAATTCCTTGTTCTCGCCGACGTAGGACGAGCACATCTTCTTGATCCGCTTGGCGTCCAAGAGCTTTCCGAGTCCGAAGCCGTCGACGCCGCAGTTGTTGGAGTAGACGGTCAAGTCCTTGACGCCGGACTCGAGGATCGCCTGGATCGCGTTTTCGGGAATGCCGCAGAGGCCGAAGCCGCCGGCGGCGATGGTCATGCCGTCGAACAACAGGCCGTCGAGCGCCGCGGCCGCGTCGGGGTGGATTTTCTTCATCGAACGCCTCTGGATCGTCGGGGACGGAGTCACCCCGTCATATTCGCCGAGGGCGGTTTTATCCAGAGCCGTTAAGGAAAACAGCGCCGGTCGCCAAGGGACCGGCCCAAGCCGAATACGAAGCCGCGCCGGCCCCAAAGGGGCCGACGCGGCGCGCCGTACGGCGTCAGCCATGCGGCGGGTTCGGGGCTCAGTGCGAGGGACGGGTTGAGCGCCCCGAACTTGAGTCGGACGCTAGCGCCGGGCCTCTGAATGCGGCATGAACGGCGCGTTGCGCGGCGCGGCAGGCGGCTGGTAGGATTCCTGCACGGGAATCGCGCCACAGTCCGGCGGTCGAGGCGGTTCATGTCGTCCACCCTGTCCAGAGTGCTTGTCGCGGCGGAGGATTTCGCCGCCGGGAAAGCCTTAACGGCCGACCTGGAGGAGCTGGGATTCGCGTGCGATCTGGCGCTCGGCGACGGCGCCGCGCGGGCCTTGGCCGCCGATCACGCCTTCGACGTTCTGGTGCTCGACATCGCCGGCGGCTTGCGCCGTCCCGCCGCCCTCGCCCGCGACCTGCGCGCGGCCTGCCGGCCGCGGATGCTGGCGGTGGTGGTTCTGGCGCGCCACGGCGAAGAGATGGTGTGGAGCCACGGCGGCTTCGACGCCGTCGTCGCGGCGCCCGCGCACCCGGCCCAGCTCGCCGCCCGCATCCGCCTGGTCACCCGTCTGGCGGTGATGGAGGACGAGGCCCGGCTGCGCGCCAACACCCTCGCGGCGCGCGGGGTCAAGGTCGACCTGGCGCTCGACCGCGGCTACCTGCGGCCGCCGCAGGTGCTCTACGCCGGCTCGCCGTCGCCGCACTACCTCGGCTACGAGGCCGCCTTGACCGACGCCGGGGCCGAGCTCGTCGCCGCCTTCACCACCTTCACCGCCTTTGACTATCTGCACGAGCGCGACTTCGACGCCGTCATCGTCAACGGCATGCGCGGCGTCGAGACGGCGTTTTCGATCTGCGGCGCCTTGCGCCGCAACACGCGGCTCTACCACGTCCCCGCCCTGCTGTTCGTCGACGAGTCGTTCGAGAAGGTCGACGAGGCGTTCGCGCGCGGCTTCTCCGACGTGTTGTCGGTCGCCAACGGCGCCAAGGACCTGGCGCGGCGCACCCTCAATCTGGTCCGAGAGCGTCGACGCCGGGAGGCGATCAAGGCGGCGTTCGCGCAGATCCGCGACCCGGCGATCGCCGAAACCGACACCGGGCTCGCCACCGCGACGTTTTTCGCCAAGCACCTCGACGCCATGGCCAACCGGGCGCGCCAGGTCGGCCGTCCGCTGTCGCTGGTCGTCGCCCGCGCCTCGATCCCGCGCGCCGTCGAACCGGACGAGCGCGCCGCCGCCATGCGACAGCTCGGCTCCATGACCCGCCACCTGGTGCGCGCCGAAGATCTCGCGGCGCGGCTCGAGGGCGACGTGTTCGCGGTCGCCATGCCGGGGGCCGACGCGACCGCCGCCAAGGAGGCCGCGGCGCGTCTCGAAGGCGTCGCCGAATGCACCGCGTTCGACGGCGGCCCGTTCGGCGACACGTTCCAGATCGGATTGGTTTCGGCGGCGGAGGAAATGCGCGACGACGACACCAGCTTGACGCTCTTGCGCCGCGCTGTGGCGTCGTTCGAAAAGAAGACGCGGACGGCGTAAGCGGCGTCTGCCCACTCGGCTTGACCGATCCCCGCCGTGTTCCTAGCCTGTCTATTCCTGCCGGATGATCCTCTCTTAATGAGGGCAGAGGCGCTTCGTTCCGGAGGCCTCTGATGCCGAACCTTTTCCTACTTGTCTTCGTGTCCATGGCGACGCTGTTCGCGGGGCCGATCCGCCACGACGTTTCCGACGAGGCCTACCGCGGCGACCCCGCCGACTATCCGGCCGTGTTTGGCCTCTACGCCGGTCCAGCCGGCGGGCTGGACTGTCTCGCCACGCTGATCGACGCGGTGTGGGCGGTTACAGCCGCGCATTGCACCAAGGACGCGCCGCTCCTTGACGGGCTCGCCAGCGGCGACGGCTACCCGGTTGAAATCGCCGGCCACGAGGTGCGCGTCGTCAGCTATGTGCGTCATCCGCAGACCGCCGAGGGCGCCGATGTGGACTTAGCCCTGTTGCGGCTGGACGGCCCCGTCCCCGGCGTCGCGATCGAGCGGATCTATCCCTTCGACGACGAACTTGGCCGCACGGTGATTCTGCCCGGTTGGGGGGACAGCGGCGACGGCGTGGACGGAATCGCCGAGCCCGACGGCGTTTTCCGCGTCAGCGAAAACCGGGTCGACGCGGTCGCGGACGGCTGGCTCGTGTGGCGGTTCGACGATCCGCGCAGCCGCGCCGACCAAGCGCTCGCCCTTGAAGGGATCAGCGGTCCCGGCGACAGCGGCGGGCCGGCCTATGTCGTCACACCGAAAGGCCGTTTCGTGGTCGGCGTCAGCGCGGGACAGCGCACATTTGGGGGAGAGGAAGGACTCTACGGGGTGGACGAGTACTACGTGCGCCTGACTTGGTACGCGGAGTGGATCGCGGCGACGATCGCCGGCGCCAACTAAACCGGCGCCGAGTTCGACATCCGGCACGTCGCCGTCGCGATCGGACGTCGCTGTGTTAGGCGATTTCGGCAGCGCTCAATTCGGCGCCGCGCGCTTCGCACTCCAAGATGTACGGCGGCACAAAGTCCCGGTAGGCGGCTTTGGTCTTCGCCGGCAGGTCCCGCCATCCGGTGACGGTGCCGCGGCAGGTCGGCGCGCCGCACCGGCAGGGTTCGTCGAAGTGCTCGACGGTGAAGTTTCGCATCGCGTAGTCGAACGAAATCTCTTCGTCTTCGGCGATGTCGCGGATCGCCACGAAATTGTGGCCGCCCTGCTGGTTGACCTTGATGCCGCAGTTGGGCGCGCACGAATGGTTGACCAGCTTCGCCAGTCCGGCGTGCACCGCATATCGGTTGGCGCCGACTTGCGAGGCGTGGCTGTGATTGTGCTTCAGCCGCTTCTCGATCACGCCGATCATGACGGTGTCGCCGGCGGCGAAGGCGCGTTTCGCGAACACGCCGCGGCCCTTGTCGGGCGTCGTCCGCATTTCATAGCCGATGCCCATCATCGCGCGGCCGCGCGACGGGGCTCGCGGGTCGACGGCGCCGCCGATCATGACGTCACGCAGGTGTCGCCCTGCCGCAGGAGCGGCGGGTCGCAGTCCCAGCCGTCGCCGGAATAGTTGAGGTGGGCCAGAGCCGGGACGGTCACCGCGACGCAGGCGCCGCGCGCCGGTTCATATCCGCGGCCGCAGTTCCAGCCGCTGCCGTAGGGCGTGTTTGAGAGGAACGCGTTGGCGGGCACGACGACGACGGCGCACGAGTCGCCGTCGGGGCGATAGCCGCGGCCGCATTCCCATCCGGTTCCGTACGAGCCGATGTCGGACAAGTACCCGTGTTCGGGCACCGTGATGACGTCGCAGCCGGTTCGGGTCTGCAGGTAGCCGCGGTCGCATTTCCAGGCGTGGCCGAAGGAATCGAGGAAGGCGTTCGCGGGGATCTTGATCTCGACGCAGGATTTGGCGCGGCGCTGATAGCCGCGGTTGCAGTTCCAACCGGCTCCGTAGTCGGACGCGTGGGCGTTGGCGGGGATGACGTTCGCCGGATCGCCGGCCGCCGCGCCCGCGGGCGCGAACACGAACAGCGCGGCGCTCAACAGAGCGCCGGCCGCGATCCGGCGCCGTGATCGGACTTCGGGGTTGAACGTCATGCGATGAGCCTTTTCAGGGGGCGGTCCGGCGCGCACATGCGGCGCCGAGGCCCGTGTCGGAAAGCCGGAGGAGGAAAACCCTCCTCCGTTCCGTCGAACTAGGTGGTGGTCTTCGCGGCTTGCGGCTTGGACGGCTCGCCGGGCTTTTGGTTCAGATCGGACTTAGCGCCGGCTTCCACCGGCTTGCCCGGCACGGCCGGTTTGGCGGCGGCGTCTTGTTCTTTGGAATTATTTTTATCAGACATCTAAAATTCCTTCAAAAAACGGCAAATACTCGCCGTTGTTTATATGTAAAACCGAATGGACAAATTACAATAAGTCCGAAAACTATATTTTGGGCCAGAATAGTTGGCCACTTTTCAAGCGCTTGACGCGCTAATTTCGGCGCGCCCGGCGCCGCGAGCGACTTTGACGACGCCTTAGGCCGTCTCCTCGACCTCGCCGCCGACGGCTTCGGCCACCAGCTTCAGGGCGTTTCGGGCCCCGGTCATGCGCGCTTTCGGCGTCGGCCAGTCGCCGCGCACCAGCAAGGTCTGATCGGGGCGCAGCTTGAACTGCGCCGGGCGGCTGGCGACGAGGTCGACGAGCTCCGCCGGATCGCGCACGGCGCCCTCGCGGAAGGTCAACACCGCCCCCTTCGGACCGGTGTCCGCCTTGGCGACGCCGGCGGCGCGGCACAGCGCCTTGATCTCGACCACTTCGAACAGCTGCTTGACCTCGTCGGGCAGCGGCCCGAAGCGGTCGATGAGCTCGGCCGCGAAGCCCTCGCGCTCGTTGCGGGTGACGAGGTTCGACAAGCGGCGGTAGAGACCGAGCCGCAAGTCGAGGTCGGGCACATAGTGGTCCGGGATCAAGACCGCCGCGCCGACGCTGATCTGCGGCGACCATTCCTTCTCGGACTCCGCCTCCGGCCCGCTTCGGTGGGCCGCGATCGCCTCTTCGAGCATTGTTTGGAACAGTTCGACGCCGACGTCCTTGATGTGGCCGGACTGTTCTTCGCCCAAAAGATTGCCGCCGCCGCGCATGTCGAGGTCGTGGCTCGCCAGGGTGAAACCGGCGCCGAGGGTGTCGAGCGACTGCAGGATCTTCAGCCGCTTCTCCGCCGCCGGCGTGATGTCCCACGCCGCCGGAATGGTCAGATAGGCGTAGGCGCGCACCTTCGAACGCCCCACCCGGCCGCGCAGCTGATACAGCTGCGCCAGGCCGAAGCGGTCGGCGCGGTGCACGATCAGGGTGTTGGCGCGCGGGATGTCGAGTCCGGACTCGACGATCGGCGTCGACACCAGCACGTCGTGGCGGCCGTCGTAGAACGAGGTGATGCGGTCTTCGAGTTCGGTCGGCGTCATCTGGCCGTGGGCGACGACGAAGGTCACCTCCGGCGCCCGCTCGGCCATAAACTCCTCGACCTCGCCGAGGTCCTTGATGCGCGGGCAGACGACGAAACTCTGGCCGCCGCGGTAGCGCTCGCGCAGCAGCGCCTCGCGCACGCCGACCGGGTCGAACGGGGCCACGAACGTGCGCACGGCGAGGCGGTCGATCGGCGGCGTCGCGATCAGCGACAAGTCTCGGATGCCGGCGAGCGACATTTGCAGCGTCCGCGGGATCGGCGTCGCGGTCAGCGTCAGCACGTGCACGCCGGCCTTCAGCTCCTTCAGCCGCTCCTTGTGGCGGACCCCGAAGTGCTGCTCCTCGTCGACGATCAGCAGGCCGAGGTCTTTGAAGGCGACGTGTTTCGACAACAAGGCGTGCGTGCCGATGACGATCTCGACCCGGCCCTCCTCCAGCTCCTGGCGCGTCGCCGCCGCTTCCTTGGCGGGCACCAGCCGCGACAGCTGGCGCACCTTGATCGGCCAGCCGCGAAAACGTTCCGTGAAGGTCTGATGGTGCTGGCGCGCGAGCAGCGTCGTCGGCGCCACGACCGCCACCTGGCTGCCGTTGATGGCGGTCGCGAACGCCGCCCGCAAGGCGACCTCGGTCTTGCCGAAGCCGACGTCGCCGCAGATCAACCGGTCCATCGGCCGTCCCGACGCGAGATCCGCGAACACGTCCTCGATCGCGGTCAGCTGGTCGTCGGTCTCGGCGAACGGGAAGCGGGCGCAGAACTCGTCGTAGAGTCCGGACGGGGCGACGAATTCGTCGGCGGTCTTGAGTTCGCGCTCCGCCGCGATCTTGAGCAGCTTTTCGGCCAGGTCGCGCAGCCGCTGCTTGGCCTTCGCCTTGCGCGCCTGCCAGCCGGCGCCGCCGAGCTTGTCGAGCACCGCCGCGCCTTCGTCCGAGCCGTAGCGCGACAACAGCTCAATGTTCTCGACCGGCAGGAACAGCTTCGAGTCGCCGGCGTATTCGATTTCAAGACAGTCGTGCGGCGCTTCCTGCACGGCGAGGGTCTTGAGGCCGAGATAGCGGCCGATGCCGTGGTCGACGTGGACCACCAGATCGCCGGGCGTCAGCGACGCCGCCTCGGCGATGAAGTTGGCGGCGCGGCGCTTGCCGCTGCGGCGCGCCAGCCGGTCGCCGAGAATGTCCTGTTCGGACAACACCACGACGTCGTCGGTCTCGAACCCATGCTCGAGCGGCCAGACGACGCGCGCGACCGACGACTCCGGCAACGCCAGGGCGCGCGCCCAGTCGGCGGCCGCGTCGATCGGGTCGACGCCGTGGTCGGCGAGAACCCCGGCGGTGCGCTCGGCGGAGCCCTCGGTCCAGCACGCCACGATCACCCGGCGGCGGGCCTCGCGGGCGACGCGGATGTGCGACGCGGCGACGTCGAAGACGTTGGTTCCTTCCGATCTGCGCTCGGCGGAGAACTCCCGCCCCGGCCGCGCGCCGAGGTCGACCACGAGTTCCGATGTTTCGACGCCGGACGAAAACGCCGAAAATTCGCGCGACGGCCGCGCCCGCACCGCGGCGTCGAACTCGGCGCCGCCGAGGTAGAGATCGTCCGGCTCCAGCGCCCGGTACGCCGGCCCCGCCCGGCCGGCGGACGCCGCCTCGGCGTCCTCGGCGCGCGCCGCGTGGTAGTCGGCGACCATCGCTTCGCGCTCGGCCCGCGCTTTTTCGGCCAGGTGGTCAAGGAACACGAGCGCGTCGGGTCCGGCGTAGTCGAACGCCGTCTCGAGGCGGTCGTGGAACAACGGCAGCCAGTGCTCCATGCCCGCCGCGCGCTGTCCGGCCGACACGGTCTCGTAGACCAGTTCGCCGTCGGTCACCGCCCCGAACCGGGCGACGAAGCCGCGGCGAAACCGCGCCACCGACGCCGCGTCGAGCAACGCCTCGCTGACCGGCGACAGGTCGACGCGCTTGAGCTGACGGGTCGTGCGCTGGGTTTCGGGGTCGAAGGCGCGCACGCTCTCCAGCGTGTCGCCAAAGAAGTCGAGGCGGATCGGCTCCGGCGCGCCGGGCGGAAACACGTCGACGACGCCGCCGCGCACCGCGAAGTCGCCGGGCTCCATCACCGTCGTCGCGCGGGCGTAGCCGTTGGCGGCGAAGTGGCGCGTCAGATCCTCGAGGTCGACACGCGCGCCGGCCTTGGCCGTGAACGAGGCGCCGAGCAAGGCCTCGCGCGGGGCCGCGCGCTGCAGGACGCCGGAGACGGTGGAGACCACGCACACCGGGCTGGCGCCGTCGCCGAGGGCGAGGCGCCGCAGGCCGGCGGCGCGCGTCGCGCCGATCGTCGGGCTCGGCGAGACGCGGTCGTAGGGCTGACAGTCCCACGCCGGCAGACGCACGATCTCGATCCCGGGGTCGAAGAAGGCGAGCGCGTCGGCGACGGCGTCGGCGCGGCGGTCGTCGCGGGCCACGAACAGGGCGCGTCCGCCGCGGCGGCGCAGCGTTTGGGCGAGGACCAGGGCGTCGAACCCCTCCGGCGTGCGCTCGAGGAGCACGCGCCCGGGTTCGTCGGCGACCAGATCGAGATCGCCCGCGGCGACGGCGGCGGCGGTCATCAGGGCGTGTCGTCTCCGGGTTTGGACCGGGCGAGATAGCCGAACGATTTGATCAACGCCATGACCTTGTGGTCGTGAGCCGGCGGCGGCGCTTCGCGGCCCGCCGCCCAGGCGTAGAGGTCCTGGTCGCTTTCGCCGAGCAGGCGCTCGAACGAGTCGAGGTCGCGATCGCCGAGGTCGGCGAGGTGCGCGTCGGCGAAACCGCCCAGGATCAGGTCCGCCTCCTTGAATCCGCGCCGCCAAGCGCGGTAGCGCAGTCGTTTGATCCGATCGTCCCGCGATTCCGTCATGGGCCGGATATAAGCCGGTGGATCGCGCGCGTCACCCGCTCGACGCTTCGCGCCAAGCCGGGGCAGGATCGCGTCCCATGCGCCCGGAGATTCTTTTTCCGCTCTTCAAGGAGGTCACCGCCCTGCCCGGGGTCGGCCCGAAGGTGGCCGCCCTGGTGGAGAAGATCGCCGGCCCGGTGGTCCGCGACCTGGCGTTCCTGCTGCCGGTCAACGTCGTCGACCGCAGCCGCCGACCGGGCGTCGCCGGAGCCGAGGACGGCGAAATCGCCACCTTCGAGGTCACCGTCGACGAGCACTTGCCGGCCCGCAACCCGCGCCGGCCCTACCGGGTGCGGACCCGCGACGCGACCGGGTTCTTGACCCTCGCCTACTTCCACGCCCGTCCCGATTATCTCAAGCGGCTGTTGCCGGACGGCGCGGCGCGGATCGTCTCCGGCAAGGTCGAGCGCTTCGGCGGCGAGATTCAGATTCTTCACCCCGACCACGTCGTCGACCCTGAGGACGCCGGCGAGCTGCCCGACTTCGAGCCGGTGTATCCGCTCACCGCCGGCCTCGCGTCCAAGACCCTGCGCAAAGCCGTGACGGCGGCCGTCGAGCTGGCGCCGGAGCTTGAGGAATGGGCCGACCGCCACCTCGTCGCACAGCGCGGCTGGCCGACGTGGCGCGCCGCCCTGGAGACCGCGCACGCGCCCGCGTCCGCCGCCGACGTCCGCCACGACGCGCCGGCGCGCCAGCGCCTCGCCTACGACGAACTGTTCGCCGACCAGCTCGCGCTCGCGGTGATGCGCGAATTTCGCCGCGCCGCCCCAGGACGGCCGCTGACCGGCGACGGCGCCCTGGTCAAGGCGATCGCCGGGGCGGCCCCGTTCGAGGCCACCAACGCGCAGCGCAAGGCGTTCAAGGAGATCGCCGACGACATGGGCTCGGAGCGGCGCATGGCGCGCTTGCTGCAGGGCGACGTCGGGGCCGGCAAGACCTTCGTCGCCGCCCTCGCCGTCGGCCGCGCCGCCGAGGCCGGCGTGCAGGCGGCCCTGATGGCCCCGACCGAAATTCTCGCCCGCCAGCACGCGCGCTCGCTGGCGCCGTTGTTGGCCGCGGCGGGCTTGCGGGTCGCCGCCCTCACCGGCCGCGACAAGGGCGCGGCGCGCAAGGCCTTGCTGGCCGAGATCGCCGACGGCGACATCGACCTGGTGTGCGGCACCCATGCGCTGTTCCAGGACGACGTGGGGTTCAACGACCTCGGCCTGATCGTCATCGACGAGCAGCACCGTTTCGGCGTCTCCGACCGCCTGAAGCTGACCGACAAGGCGCGGCGCCCGGATCTCCTGGTGATGACCGCGACGCCGATCCCGCGCACCCTGACGCTCGCCGCGTTCGGCGATCTCGACGTGTCGCGGCTCGACGAGAAGCCGCCCGGCCGCACCCCGGTCGACACCCGCGCGGTGCCCACCGACCGGCTCGAGGATGTGATGCGCGCCGTCGGCCGCGCGATCGACGCCGGCGACCGCGTGTACTGGGTCTGCCCCTTGGTGGAGGAAAGCGACAACAGCGACCTCGCCGCCGCCGACGAGCGCTGGCGCGAGCTGGCGACGCTGTTCGGCGAACGCCGCGTCGGCCTCCTGCACGGCCGCCTGCCCGCCGCCGAAAAGGAAGCGCGCGCCGACGCCTTCCGGACCGGCGAGATCGACGTCTTGGTGGCGACCACGGTGGTCGAAGTCGGAATCGACGCGCCGGACGCGACCATCATGATCATCGAGCACGCCGAACGCTTCGGCTTGGCGCAGCTTCACCAGCTGCGCGGCCGCGTCGGCCGCGGGAGCAAGCCGTCGACGTGCATCTTGTTGTACAAGCCGCCGCTCAACGACACCGCCAAGCTGCGGCTTGAGGCTCTGCGACGGACCGACGACGGTTTTCAGATCGCCGAGGAGGACTGGAAGCTGCGCGGGCCCGGCGAACTGCTCGGCACCCGCCAGTCGGGCGAGATCAAGCACGTCCTCGCCGACCTCGCGGTGCACGGCGACCTGTTGGAGATCGCGGCCTCGGACGCGCGCGCCGTCGCCCAGGCCGACCCGAAGCTCGAGGGGCCGCGCGGCGAGGCCTTGCGGACGCTGTTGTATCTGTTCGACCGCGACCGCGCCGTGACCTGGCTACGCGCCGGGTGACTCCGGCGTCTCGAGCCCGTCCTCGGCGGTCGCGACGGCGGGCTGCAGCGGGTCGGTGCTGTCGCCGGGCGTGACCAGGCCGGCGGAGATGATCAGCTTGGCCCCCTCCTCGACCGACATCTTGAGCACCCGCAAGTCGGCGCGGGGCGCGTACAACAAGAAACCCGACGTCGGATTCGGGGTCGTCGGCACGAACACGCCGACCATGTCGGGGCCGAGGGCCTGGGCGACTTCGCCGCGCGCCGCGGCGGTGATGAAGCCGAGGGCGTAGAGGCCGGGGCGCGGGTATTCGACCAGCACCACTTCCTTGAACGAGTTGCGGCGCTGGGCGACGAAGGTCTCGATCAACTGCTTGAGCGCGTTGTAGATGTTGCGCACCAGCGGCAGCCGCGCGACCAGGCGCTCGCCGCCGGACAACAGGCTGCGGCCGAGAATGTTCGCGGCCAGGGCCCCGAGCATGGTCAGCATCAGGATCGCGAACACGATCCCGAGACCCGGAATCGCGAACGGCAGATAGGTTTCCGGGTTGTAGGCGCGCGGGATTAGCGGCTTCACCGTGTTGTCGGCGAAGCGCACGAAGGTGTAGACGAGCCACACCGTGATGGTGACCGGCGTCGCGACCACGATCCCGGTGAAGAAGTAGTTTCTCAAGGACCGCCAAACGCTTGTGCGTTCGGGCGGTTCGGCGAACAAGCCCCCGCCGGGGTCGCCGCGCTTGGATGATTTCTTCCGCGCCATGCCGCGTCGCCGAACCTTGTGAGTCCGCGGCCTCAACCTCGCGCCGCGGCGTGATATGACATCGCCGCCGCCGCTCCCGCAAGGCGCGGCGGCGGGTCTGCTTGAGGAGGTCCGGGTGCGAGGTTCGTCGTTGCGCCGCTTGTCCACGATCATTTCGGCCGGCGTCGCCGGCTTGCTCGTCGCCGCCGGAATCGGTTTTCAGGACAATTTGTTCCGCCACTGGATGGACCCGCGGTCGCCGTTCCAGACGACGCCGGCGCCGCCGGCCCCTGACTACGCGACCGCCGACGCCTGGGCGCTGCGGCCGACGACCCCGTCGACCGGCGGGGTGGCGGTGTTTTTCGTCCATCCGACGACCTACTGGGGCGGCCGCGCCTGGAACGCGCCGATCGACCACGCCGCGGCCCGCGAACGCCTGCAGCGCGAGGCGCTGCCGAATTTCGTCGGCCCGTTCGTCGACTACGGCCAGGTGTGGGCGCCGCGCTACCGCCAGGCGTCGCTGTTCTCCGCCCTCACCCACCGCTTCGACGCCCGCCGCGCCCGGGCGCTCGCCTACGAAGACGTCGCCGCGGCGTTCAAGCAGTTTCTCTCCGAGGCGCCGGCGGAGTCCGAGATCATCCTTGTCGGCGTCGAACAGGGCGGCCTGCACGCGCTCGGGCTGCTGCAGGACATGTTCCGGGCCGAGACGGTGCGCGACCGTCTGGTCGCCGCCTACATCATCGACCAGGCGGTGCCGCTGGACTTGTTCAACGGCGCCTTGGCGCACCTGACGCCGTGCGAACGCGCCAAGGACACGCGCTGCGTCGTCGCCTGGGGCGCCGAGCCGTCCGACGACGGCCGCGAGATCCGCCGCTTTCAGCGCCGCTCGATGGTGTGGACGCCGGACGGCCGGCTCGACCCGACGGCGGGCCGCGCGCTGTTGTGCGTCAATCCCGTCCTGCGCACCCGCACCGAGGACTACGCCCCGCCCCGCCTGCACGCCGGCGCCGTCGACGCCACCGGCATGGCCCTGGGCGTCGCGCCGGCGCCGGTGCCGGCGCAAACCAGCGCCCAGTGCCGCGACGGCGTCCTCCTGGTCGATCCGCCGACGGCCCCGTCGTTGCGCGAAAGCTGGAGCTGGGGCGGCCGCTTCAAGCCGCCGACGGTCAACCTCTTCTACGCCGACATCCGCGACGGTCTCGGCGAGAAACTCGGCGTCGTCGCCCAACGCCGCGAGCGCGAAGGCTACCGCGCCCCGCCGCTCGACGGCACGGTGGAGATCGAGGACAGCCCGATCAATCCGGTGCCGGAAGGGTGAGTCTCACGCGGTCATCCTGAGCCGAAGGCGAAGGATCTCGGTGCGATTGGCGGGCGCGATTTCTGGATTCCGAGATTCTTCGCTGCGCTCAGAATGACGGGACGTTCAATTCCCGCCCAGCTTCGCCAGCGTCCCTGTCGTCGACAGGCCCTCGCTGAGGGGGGCGATG
>JAJFFL010000240.1 GCA_021776705.1 Alphaproteobacteria bacterium | reverse complement strand
GCGCCTTGCCGCCCGTGGGGGCGTTCGTCGTCGCCCTGCCGATGAAGATCGAAGGCGGCTCCGGCGGCCCGCTGCGGATCGTGGCGCGGGTGGACTAGGGGCCGGCGCGACTCGAAAGACGGGTGACGGCCGCGCAGCGAGACATCGCCGCGCGGCCGTCGGCTTTTCGCTCGTCCTATTCGTCGGAGCTGTCGTTCTCGTTCGCGACGTCGTCTTCGGCGGCGTCCGCGTCCGGCGCCATGTCGGCTTCCGGTTCGGCTTCCGGGGCCGGTTCTTCGGCGGCGGCGGCCTCCGGCTCAGGCGCGACGATCTCGGCCGCTTCTTCAGCCGCTTCGGCAACCGGCGCGGACTCCGGCGTCACGGCGTCGACGACCGGCGCGGCGACCGGCTCCACGACGGCGGCGGGTTCAACTTCCGCTTCGACGTCCGGCGCGGCCGCAGGTTCGGCGTCCGGCGCGGCTTCCGGTTCGGCGGCCGGTTCCGGGGCGGCGACCGGCGGCGACACCGACGCGTGGTCGGCCATGTAGCGCCAGCCGTCGTCGGTCGCCGTTGAGACGTCCATGTAGCGGCCGGTCATGACCATGGCCTCGTCGGCGCCGTCGGGGGTCACGGTCATGGACCAGGTTCCCCAGGCGCTCGCCGTGGCGTCGCCGCCGACGTGGCCGGCTTCGGCCAACGTCAGCTCGCCGATTTCGAAGGCGTCGAAGAACGCCTGCCAGTCGGCGCCGATGGCGGCGCTGCCGGTGACGGCGTGCGAGCCGGGCGAATAGGAGACCGCGTCCGCGGTGAAGAGCGCGGCGAGGGCGGTGGAGTCCTCCGCTTCGACGGCGGCGACGAAGGCGTCGGCGAGCGCGCCGGGGCTGTCCTGAGCCACGGCGGGCGCGGAGATCAAGGCGATAAGGCTGGTGGCGGCGAAGAGTCGATTCATCAAGGTGTCCCCGTTGAAATTGGCGGGCGCGGCGCGCCCAGAGCCTGGTTCATGACCAAGTCGAATCGCAACTTGGCCGCCGACCATGGCCGAAATGGGGGCGCGGCGCGGGGCGGGCGACGCCGGCCCGGCGGTGATGTAAGACCGGCGGATGTGTTTTTCCGCGACCGTGAGCTTTGTGGCCGCCGGCCTGACGGGCGCCGCCGGGGCCGCGGCCCTGAGCCGGGCGCGGGGCTGGCGCGAGGCGCCGCTGGCGGCCGTGCCGCTGGTGTTCGCGGCGCAGCAGACGGCGGAGGGCTTTTTGTGGTTGAGCCTGTCGGGCGGGCCGAGCGCCGCGACTCCGGCGCTGGCGTTCGGTTTCCTGTTCGCCGCCGGCGTCGCCTGGCCGGTGTTGACCCCGGTCGCCGTCGCGCTGGTCGAACCGCAGCCGGGGCGGCGCCGCGTCGCGATGGTCTGCGCCGCGATCGGGGTCGGCGTCGGCGGCTTTTTCCTGGCCTGGCTGTCGAGCCATTCGATTTTCGTGGCGGCGCAGAACGGCCACATCGTCTACGACACCGGGCTGCCGGCGAAAAACGCCGTCGCCTTCGCCTACGTCGCCGCCACGGTGGCGCCGCTGTTGATTTCGTCGTCGCGCGCCGTCAACGCGCTCGGAGTCGTGGTCGCCGTCGGCTACGCGGCGGCGTACTTCAGCTACCGCGACGCGTTCGTGTCGGTGTGGTGCTTCTTCGCCGCCGCGGCGAGCGCGGCTATCGTCTGGCGTTTCGTTCAACCGCGTCCGGCTGCGCAAGCCGCGTGACCGCCGCCGACAGGAGCCGCCGCTGATGATCGCCGCCGCCGCCCAGATTCTCGTCGTGGTCTCCGGTCTGTGGTTGATGGTCGTCGCGGGGATCATGGTCGCGAAGCCGGACACGGCGCTCGCCGCCCTCGGCGCCATGGGCTCGACGGCGCTGATCCAATTCGGCGAACACGGGCTGCGGCTGCTCGCGGGACTCGCGTTCGTCGGGGCGGCGCCGGTGTCAAAGTTCCCGCTCGCGTTTCAGGTGTTCGGCGGATTTCTGGCGGTGTCGTCGGTCCTGATCATGATCGCGCCGCGACGCTGGCATCAGCGCTACGCGCGGTACTGGGCGGCGCGGATCCCGATCTGGAGCGTGCGCGCCTTGGCCCCGGTCTCGGCCGCCGCCGGCGCGGCGGTGATCTGGGCGGCGCTCTGACGACGCGGGCGTTGCCTGGCGAGCCGTTTCGCCGTTTTCTGAGGTTGGATTTCGGGGGAGGACCTCAATGCTCGTGTTCGCCGCTGTCGCCGCCGCCGTTCTCGCCACGTCCTCGCCCGGAGACGAGGAACGCCCCCGCGTCGACAATCCGGCCGAGTGCCATTGGCGCGAGGGCGCGGAACAGCAGTGGGAGGCGTGCGCGGAGCGGGCGACGATCGGGTCGGCGATGCACGTTCTCGCAAACATGAATCTCGGCACTCAGGCGTTTCTTCGTGGCGACATGGAAATGGCGGCGCGGTTCTATGAATTCACGGCGGTCGACGGTCAGAAGATGTACGGCGATCCGTTCTTTCACGCGTTTCGCGGCGTCGTGTTCGACCGAATCGGGCGCGGCGAAGAAGCGCTCGCCGACGCGCGGAAGGTTTTGGAATACATCGAACTCGGACATTTCGACCCGGAGCTTGAGACGCCGCTCGACGAAGAGGCTTTGACGGCGCTCTACGTTTACACGCTCGAAGTGCTCGCCAACCAGGACGCGCCGGAACTTGACGCCGCCGTGAGCGCCTACGGCGCCCTGCCGACCACGACCTGGATCGACGCCGTCAATCGCGCCGCCGTGCTCACCGAAATCGGCCTCTATGACGACGCCGTTCCGTTCAGCGAGGCGGCTCTGAAGGAACAACCGGAACACCCCGGCCTGCTCAACAACCACTGCTATCTTCTGGCGCTGATGGGCGACGGGGAAGCCGCCGTGCCGTACTGCGAGCGGGCGGTCGCCGCCGACCCGTTCGAAGCCTCGTTCCACGACAGTTTGGCCGAAGCGTTGAACGCGGCGGGGCGGTGCGCGGAAGCTGTGGCCGCTCAGGCGCGCGCGGCTCAGCTGGAGCCGTCGACGGTCGGCTACAAGGAGCCTTTGTCGTGTGAAGGCGGAGGCGACTGACGCCGCCCTGAAACCGCCGCCTTGCGGGCGTCGATTGATGCGCTTGCTTCGGGAGGACACGCCCATGATCCGCGCCGCATTCGCCGCCGCCGTCGCGTTCGCCGCCGCCGCCCCGGCGCTGGCGCAGGAATACGTCGTCGTCTCGGGGTCGCGCGTCACGAGCGATCTGGCCGGCGATTACGTCATCCCGCACGTCGGCGTCACGCGCCGGGCGGATTTTCTGCTGCGCACGCTCTGGGTCTCTTGCGACACCCGCGAACCGGAACAGCGCCTCGACGAGCTGCGCGCGACGCTGCGCGGCATGCTCGGCAAGGCCGACCGCAACGACGGCATCGAGCTGTCGCGACTGGTGCAGATCGACGCCGGCGACGGCTACGACGAGCCGCAGATGATCGTCGCGCCGTTCACCGAGGAGACGATCGCCGGCGGCTTCAGCGTCAACTTCCGCGGCCGCTCGGACACCAGCTACATCCAGCTTGTGGTCAAGACGCCGATCGGCGAGACCGACACCCTGCAGGCGGCCGCGGCGCGGCTCACCGGCTTCGTCGACGGCGTCGACCGGGAAGGCCGCAGCGCCCTCGACCTCGACGCCAGCGACACCCTCAGCGTCGTCGATCCGGCGCAGTACCGCGATGCGATTTTCGCCGCCATGAGCGCTGACGCGGCCGAGCGGGTCGCCGCCCTCGGCGAGGGCTACGGGGCCCGGTTCGAGGGTCTCGAAAACCAGGTCACGTGGTACCGGTCCGACGTGCTCGAACTGCGCTTGTTCATTCCCCACCGCTTGAGCGTCGGCGCGTCCGACTGAGCGACGGCCTCACGGCCGCGCGAGCGATCCTCACGAAGCCGTCAACCAACGGCCGCGGACGCGTTGTTGGTCGCAGAAGTCGGCCGTTGGTCGCGTCGGCGGTTCACGCGTGCGACGCACGGCGGCAGGAGCGGGCGCGACATTCACGCCGCGCAAAGGAAGCCATGACGATGCCGACACCGATTCCGTTTCGGGCCCCGCTTGCGGCCGCCTGCGTCGCCCTCGCCGGCGGCGCCATGTCTGCGGCCGACCCGATGTTCGCCGGAACCCCGACGTATGAATCCGACGCCGCGCGCGAGCTCGTCGAACAGATGATCGAAGCGCACGGCGGCCTCGACGCCTGGGACGGGGTCGAGACTCTGCAGTTCAAGTTTTTCACCAAAGTGATTTTCAAGGACGCCGGTCCGCCGCCGTTTTATTCCGTCGAGACCACGCGCCTGTCCGACGGCGCCACGGTCATCGACTGGCCGTTGCTCGACGCCCGGACGGTGTGGAACGGCGAAACCGTGTGGAGCGAAAACTGGAACGTCGGCCCGCTGCCGGCCGGCTTCTTCACCCACCTGACGACCAGCTTCCTCACCCTGCCGTGGCTGACCCAATCCGACGGCGCGACGATTTCCGACGTCGTCCACAAGAGCTGGCTCTCCAGCGACGTCGCCTATCCGACCGTGCGCCTGACGTTCGACCGCCGCGGCCCGATGATCCCCGGCGAGTACTACGACTTGTTCATCGACCCGGACACAAAGCGCCTGAAAGCCATCGGCTTCGACATCACGCACCCGGGCATGGTCCGGATCGCGGGCCAGAGCATCGGGCCGAATTACCACATCTTCGAAGAGTACAGCCAAGTCGGAGAGGCGGTTTTGGGTTCCTATTACGAAACCCTCGGCACGCCGGCCGGCGACGGGCCGATCACCCGCGCGATCCACAACGCGTTTCAGTTCCGCGTCAATGCGCCGCTCGACGAGGCCGACCTGACGCCGGGCGAAAACGCTCGCGTCGACGACGAATCCGCGACCTGGTGGGGCGCGGCGAAATAGGGCGCGGCGCGGGGCGGGCGGCGGTTCCGCAGGTTCGCTCCGCGCTTGACCCAGCGCCGCCGCCGCCGTCTTCTGGCCGGCGTGAGCAAGAAACCCGAATCTGAGGCCGGACCCACGCCGGGACGGGCCCGCCCGCCGACCGAGGCCGAAGAGTTGGCGCGCGCCGGCGCCTTGGTCTACCTGCGCAACATGGCCGACCACCTGGGCGTGACGATCGGCGAACGGCCGTCGCGCGCGGACCTGCCGGCGCTGCAAACCATTTACGACGCGCTCGCCCGGTCGACCGACGACATGGCGCAAGCCGGCGTCGCTCTCGGCGTCGGCTTCGGTCAGGCCCTGTGCGCCACGGACCGTTTCACCTGGGTGCACGCCGCCGACCACAACAGCGCCGAGCAGAGTCTCAAGCTCAAAGGCCACCAGTTCTGGATCAGCCCGATCTCGATGATCCGCGACCGCCTCGCGACGCGCACCGAGACCGACCTCGACCATCTCTACGCCCAGACCCTCGCGACGGTGGACGAGGCGGTGCGCCAGTTCACGGGCGCGGCGACCTAGGCGCTAGGCCGGCACACGGTCGCCCCGCCAGTCGAACACGCCGCCGGACTGCGCCGGCGTCAGGCCGTCGATCACCGACAGCAAGCGCTCGGCCGAGTGCGCCGGCGTGAACAGCTTTCCGTCGGGCACATTGGATTGAAACGGGCTTGAGAGAGCGGTGTCGACCGTGCCCGGGTGCAAGCCGGCGACGACAGCGCACCGATTCGTGCGCGCGAGCTCGACGGAGAGGGTCTGCAGCCCTTGGTTGAGGGCGGCCTTCGACATCCGATAGGCGTGCCATCCGCCGAGGCGGTTGTCGGTGATTGAGCCGACGCGCGCCGACAAGACGGCGAAGACGGACTTGCCGTCTGTGGCCAGGTGTCCGAGCGCATGCTTGGCGATCATCATCGGACCGACGGCGTTGATCGCGAACGCGCGGGCCAAAGCGTCCGGCCGCAGCGCGCGCCACGTGCGCTCCGGCCGCAGCGTCGCGTCGTCGTGCAGCACGCCGGTGGCGACGATCACAAGGTGCAGCGGTCCGTCCTCCGCCGCGGCGTCCGCCGCCGCTTTGAGTGAATCGGGGTCGTCGTAGTCGAAGGCGATCGGAACAACCTTGTTCGCCGCCGGGCCGGGACGGCGCGCGCAGGCGGCGACGCGGGCGACACGCGGATCCGCGGCCAGCTGGTCCACGAACGCGGCGCCGATTCCGCCGCCGGCGCCGAAAACGGCCGCGCGGACGGGCGATTCGAAGGACGAAAGGGCAGTCATCGTCCGAGACATAGGGCGGCGAACCCGTTCAGCCACGGTTTATCCGCCGTCAGGCATAGAGGCGGGGAACCAAGAAGGAGGGCGCCATGCGCCTTGTCGCAAGTTTGGCGTTCGCCGCGGTTGTCGCCGGCGCGGCCGCCGCCCAAGAGCCGCCCGCCGCCTGTCGCGGCGACTCCGAAGGCATGATCGACTGGCAGGCTTGCGCCGCCGTCGCCGCACCGGGGTCGAACCTGCAGCTCGCCGCCGAGGCCAATCTCGCCACGTTCGCGTACTACGACTACGACCTTGAGGCGGCCGCCGCGCATTTCGAGCGCACGCTCGAAATCATGGGCCCGGACGCCAAGGGCGAACCGTTCCTGCACGCGCTGCGCGGGGCCACGTTCGACGCCGCCGGCAAAGAGGCGGAATCGCGCCGCGACCTCGACATCGCTCTCGAGGCGGCCGACGCCGGCGCCGTGCCGGACGAAGCGTTGCCGGAGTTCTACGGCGTGATCTTGCCGGCGTTGTACTACGGCGAACACCCGCGTTTCGCCGACGTGCGCGACCGGTTTCTGGCGCTGCCGGCGGCGAACGCCGACGCCCTGTTGTCGCGCGCCGCCGTGCTCGGCGAGATCGAGCAGTTCGACCGCGCCGTCGCCGACGCGCGCCAGGCCCTGGCGGCCGACCCGAACGATCCCAACGCCCTCGGCCTCGCCTGTTGGCTCTTGGTCGGGGCCGGTCTGAACCAGGAGGCCGTCGCCACGTGCGCGAAAGCCGACGCCGCGTCGCCCGGCCAGCCCGACGTGCTCGCCGACTACGCAGTCGCTCTGGCGTCGGCGGGACGCTGCCGGGAAGCCCGCTCGGTGTCGGCGCGGCTGAACGCCCTGGCGCCGCGGGAAGGCGGCCAGGCCGACCCTCTCGTCTGCGAGAACTGACAGCGTCGGCGAAAGCGGCTAGACCCGGCGGCTCGGTGTCGTGAGGTCCCCATGCGCCGTTCGATGTTCGCGCCGTTGGCGTTGGTCGTGTCGCTGGCCGCCGCCCCCGCGGCGGCCCAACAGATCGCGCTGACATTCGACGACGCGCCGCGGGCCGGCTCAGCGATGTTTTCCGGACCGGAACGCGCCGAACGTCTGCTCGCCGCCCTGCGGGACGCCGGCGTCGATGAAGCCGCGTTCTTCGTCATCGGTGAGAATATCGACGACGAGGGCCGCGAAAGGCTCGCGGCCTATGCCGCCGCCGGCCATGTGCTGGCCAACCACTCCAACGCCCACGCCAGCCTCAACCGGACGGACGCCGCCGCCTTTCTCGACGACGTGCGCGCCGCCGACGCGGCGCTTCGGGACAGGGACGGTTTTCGCCCTTGGTTCCGGTTTCCCTACCTTCACGAAGGCGACACGGTCGAAAAACGCGACGCCGTGCGCGCGGGCCTTGAGGCGATGGGCTACGCGCAGGGCTACGTCACCGTCGACAACTACGACTGGTATCTCGACCTTTTGGCCCGCCAGGCCGTGGAGTCCGGCGACTCGGTCGATTGGGAGGCGCTGGGCGCGCTCTATGTCGAAGTCCTGGTTTCGGCGGCCGAACACTTCGACGCCGTCGCCCGGGACACGTTGGGACGCTCGCCGGCGCACGTGCTGCTGCTGCACGAGAACGACCTCGCGGCGCTGTACGTCGATGATCTCGTCGCCGCGTTCGAGGCGCGGGGCTGGACGATCACGACGGCGTCCAACGCCTTCGCCGATCCGATCGCCGCGACGGCGCCGGACACCCTGTTCTTGAACGAGGGCCGGGTCGCCGCCTTCGCGCGCGCGGCGGGGGTTCCGGCGCGGGAGCTGGTTCACGAATCCGAAGACGAAGATTATTTGGCGGAACGGTTCGAGTCCGTCGTCGCGCGCGCGGCGGCGAATCCGGTTTCGCCGGCCGAATGACGAGGAGGCGCCGATGGCCGACCCGACGATGTACCACAACCCGAATTGCTCCACGTCGCGCCACGTGCTCGACGCGCTGAAGGCCCGCGGCCACAAGCCCAGGATCGTCGCCTACATTACCGACACGCCGTCGGCGGAAGACCTGCAGGCGCTGTTGAAGACGCTCGGCGCCGGGGCCGACGCGGTGTTGCGGACCCGCGGCGTCGACGAGGCCGACCTCGCCGCGTTCGCCGCCGCCAAGGGCGACGCGGCCAAAACGCGGGTCCTGGCCGCGAATCCGAAAATGATCGAACGGCCGATCGTCGCCCACCGCGGCAAGGCCGCCGTGGTGAGGCCGAAAGCTGACACGGAGGCGATTCTGGCGCGTCTGGGTCTGTAGAATTCTAGCGAATTCGTCAGGCCCATTTTCACCACGCCCGCTCATGCGTTCTTAGGGTTACCCCGGCACACTTCGGGCGTTCGTTTCGCAATGGGGGAGAGCCCCGATGGTGAAGGCGTTCGCAAGCGTTTCGTTTTTCCTGGCCATGGGCGCCGGGTGGGTCGCCGACTGGGTGGGCCCGGAAAAATTCGCCGGCGCTCTGGCGCAGGCCCGCGACCTGTTCGAGCCGTCCCGCACGTTCGGGCCGTCGTGCCCGTCCGGCCGCGGCTTCGACGGGGCCGCCGCCCTGATCTGACCCTGTTTCGGCCGCCGCGCCCGTGCGACTTGCCGGGCCTCGGCCGGACGGGCACTCTTGCCGACTCGGGGAGTCGCCAAGGGGGACGGGACATGGCGGTCATCGCGGTGCGTTACGGGCACGCCGACGAAGCGGCCGGCCGCGCCTTGGCGGAACATCTCGACGTCGGCGGCGCCGCGCCGCAGGACCTCACGCACGACGAATTGATGGGCCAGGCGCGCGCCGACATCGCGCACCGCGCCGAGGCCGCGGACGTGGTGGTCTACGTCTGGTCGGCGAAATCCGACATCGTCGACGATCTCGCCCAGCGCGACCGTGACGTCCTCGTCGCCGGTCTGGCGTCGGGCAACTTGATTTTCGCCAAAGTCGACGACGCCGCCTTGCCGCTCGGATTTCGCGATCTGCCGGCGGAACGCATCGACGCCGGCGACCCGACCTCCTTCGACCGTCTCGGGCGGCAGGCGGCGCTGCGGATCAAGACCGCCGGGCGCGTCGCGCCGGAGCCGGCGGTCGAGGTTCGTTCGCGCTCGGTCGGCCCGCCGTCGAAGCCGCCGCCGGGCCCGGAAGCGGCGCCGGTCGCCGAGCGCCGCGGCGGAGGCGGACTCGCCGGCCTCGCCGTCGCCGTGGTTTTGGGCGGCGGGGCGGCGGCCGCGGCGTGGTTTTTCGGGCTGCAAGGACGTCTCGCCGCCGCCGACGTGGCGGGGACCGGGGATCGGATCGGGGCGCTGCCGGGGTGGGCGTTTTTGACCGCCGCCGGCGCCGCGGCTGTCGTCGCCGCCGCGCTCGCCGCCGGTTTGATCGCCGCCGCGGCGTCAAGCGGGCGGCCGCCGGTGCGGCGGAAGTCGGCGCGTCGCAACGCCGCCGCCGAGGCCGAAGCCGCCGAACCGCTGGCCGGCGACATCGTGTTCGTGTCCTACGCCCGGCGCGACAGCGCCCAGGTGGACGCCGTCGCCGAAGACCTCGCGGCGCTCGGCTTCGACGTCTGGATGGACCGCGCCGACATGCACGGCGGCGCCGGCTGGGCGGGGCAGATCGTCGGCGCCATTCGCGAGTCGAAGGCGCAGGTGGTGATGTGTTCCGCGGCGGCGTTCCAAAGCGACCACGTCGCCCGCGAGATCTACCTCGCCGACCACTTCAAAAAGCCGCTGTTGCCCGTGTTTTTGGAGCAGACCGACCCGCCGGACGAGCTCTTGTACTTCCTGGTTCGGCCGCAGCGCATCTTCGTCGACGGCGCCGACGCCGACACCCGCCGCTCCCGCATCGCCGAGGCGATGGCGGCTCTCTAGAGGGGCCCGCCCTGGACGCCGCCCGCGCCCCGCGCTAATCGGCGGTCCTTGGAGGCCTTTATGAGCGCTGTTGAATCCGACGAACCCGTCATCCTCGACGCCAGCCCCGGCGGCGTCGCCGTGGTGCAGCTGAACCGCCCCGACAAGCACAACGCGTTCAACGCCGACGTGATCGCGCGGCTGGCGGACGCGTTCGAAACCCTGCGCGTCGCCGATCACGTCCGCTGCGTCTTGATCCGCGGCACGGGCAAGAGTTTTTCCGCCGGCGCCGACATTGAGTGGATGCAGGCGGCCGCGAACTACACCTTCGACGAAAACGAAGACGACGCGCGCGCGCTCGCCGACATGCTTGCGAAGCTGCACAGCTTGCCGCAGCTGACGATCGCGCTCGTCAACGGCGCGGCGATGGGCGGCGGCGCCGGACTGGTCGCGGCGTGCGACGTCGCGGTGGCGCTGAAGTCGGCCGTGTTCCGATTCTCCGAAGTCCGCCTCGGGCTGACGCCGGCGACGATCAGCCCGTTCGTGATCGAGGCGATCGGTCCGAAATGGGCCCGCGCCCTGTTCGTCACCGGCGAGAGCTTCGACGCGGCCTACGCGGAGAAAATCGGTCTGGTGCAGTACGTCGCCAAGGACGAAACCGAGATGGAGCAACTCGTCGACCATCTCGCCAAGCTCGCGTTCGACACCGCGCCGGGGGCCGGCCGCCACCCCAACAAAAACG
>JAJFFL010000239.1 GCA_021776705.1 Alphaproteobacteria bacterium | reverse complement strand
GGCGTCGCCGCGTCGCTCACCGCCGCCGCCTTCTGGTTCGTCCCCGGCGTCGGCCGCATCGCGGCCTGGCTCGACGACGCGCGCGAAGCCGATTGCGACCGCCTCGCTCTCGACTTCGCGCCGACCGCCCGACGCGCGTACGCGCACGCCCTGCTGACCGCGCACGCGGCCGACGCGGCCGGACGCACGGTCGCGGTGAGCTTCATTCCTCGCAAACACAGGAGCAGCTACATGCGCATCCGCTCAATTCTCACCCCGGCTCAAGCTCGTCCGCGGCGCTTGCTGATCGGCGCGGCCGCCCTCGCCGCCTTCGCGCTGCCCGCCTTCGCCGGCTCCGCCGCGCTCGCCGCCGCCCTCGGCGACGACGACCCGAAAAAGCCCGTGAC
Source organism: Alphaproteobacteria bacterium (assembly GCA_021776705.1). GTDB lineage: Bacteria > Pseudomonadota > Alphaproteobacteria > Caulobacterales > Maricaulaceae > JAJFFL01. The sequence goes on along the minus strand of JAJFFL010000239.1, from coordinate 6,511 downwards.
CATCATCTGGACGGACAAGGACGGCGAAACGCACGAGCTCAAGACCGACGGCGACAACGCGTTCCGCGAAAAGACCGAAGACGGCGAAGGCGGCGTCCGCGTGTTCGAAACCGAAGACGGTGAAAACGTTTTCGTGTTGATTGAAGACGCCGACGGCGACGTGGAATTCACCGACGACGACATCGGAAAACACGTCACGGTGGACCGCCTCGGCGACTCCGACGGCGGCCACGTCGTGATCGTGCGCGGCGACGACGGCGAAGTCGGCGAGTTCGTGCTCAGCGACCGCGACGACGCGCGCTGGGTGAACGACAAAGACGGCGACGGCTCGGTCGTCATCCGGCACATCGACGAAGACGGAAACATCCTGTCCGAAGACGACGTCGGCGGCGATGAGTTCAAAAACGTCATCGTCAAGAAGATCGAGGGCGACGACGGCGGCAGCATCGACGTCATCATCAAGCGCGACGGCGACGCCGACGAAGACGACGACTAGCCGTCGCCGCACCCTTCGCCTCCGCCGGTCTTCACCGCGGTCGACTCGCGTCGACGCGCTGGGACCGGCGGGCCCGACACATCCGATCCTACCTTGAGGACCACGTCATGCGTCTCCGACATCGGCGTCGCGCCGCGACGCGCGCGATTCTCATCGTCTTGGCGGCGGCGACCGCCACGCTGGCACAACCGGCCGCCGCCCAATGGGTCGCCGCGAACGGCGCCGAAACGGACGTCGCCGCAGCGCCGGAAGACGTGCTCGCGCGCCATCGGCGCGTCGGCGCCCCCGGCGGCGCGGTCGCCGTGGCGCGGGACGGCGAGATCGTGTTCGCCGGCGCGTTCGGCGACGCCAACCTGGAGCACGGCGTCGCCGCCACCGTCGACACGCCGTTCAACGCCGCCTCGGTGTCGAAGCAGTTCACGGCGTTCGCGATCGCCACGCTGGCGGAAGACGGCCGTCTGTCGCTGGACGACGACATCCGCACCCATCTGCCGGAAACGCCGACGTTCGAGCATCCGGTGACGATTCGTCACCTGCTGCATCACACCAGCGGCCTGCGCGACGAATACGGTCTCCTGGCGCTCGGCGGATGGCGGCCCGGCGACGTGATGAGCAACGACGACGTCTTGGCGATGGTCAGCCGTCTGACCACGCTCGACCAGACTCCCGGCGATCACCACGTCTACTCGAACACGAACTACACCCTGCTCGCGATCATCGTCGAGCGCGTCACCGGCGACACGTTTTCGGATTGGACGCACACGAACATCTTCGATCCGCTCGCCATGACCCACACGCGCTTCATCGACTCACCCGGCGTCGTGATGGCCGGGCGAGCAACCGGCTACGGCTATGAGGACGGCGCCTATGTGCGCCGGCCGCGCGGCGGCCACAACGTCGGCCCTGGCGGCCTCTACACGTCGGCGCGCGACCTGGCGGCGTGGGCGGACAATCTGATGTCCGGGCGTGTCGGCGGCGACGCCGTGATGCGCCGGATGCGGGAGCGCGGCGTCCTGAACGACGGCTCCGAAATCGACTACGCCTTCGGCTTGGCGCACGGATTCGATCATGGCTTGCCGACGCTCGGACACGGCGGATCCGGTCCCGCCGCCCAAAGCAGTCTGACGATCTATCCCGACCAACGCTTCGCCGTGGTCGCGCTAAGCAATTCCGACGGGCATGAAGTCGCGCTCAGCGAGATCACGCGGCCGATCGTCGAGCACTTCGTCGGCGACAGTTTCGTCGACGCTCCGGCCGCGTCCGGCGCGCCGCGGATGTTGATGATCACCGACGACGACCTGGCGGCCTCGCCGCAAGGCTCCTTCGCGGCCGATACGGCGCGCTTCGACGCCTACGCCGGGACCTATACGCTCGAACGAAACGCCGAATTCGAAGGCGACATCATATTCGGCGCCAAGCACGTCATCGTGTCGCGCGACCAAGACCGGCTTCTCATCGCGTTCGGCCAGCCGCCCGGTTTTCCGTTGGCGCCGGTGGGGCCGGACCGATTCATCATGCCGCAGATGGCGTTCGAGGTGTCGTTCCGCGACGGCGGCGACGAAAAGGTCAAAGAACTCGTCGTGCATCTGACCGACGACACGTTCGGTCATGACGGACCGCCGACAGACGTTCGCGCCGTCAAGAGCGACACCTCCGACGTCGATCTCGCCGCCTACGCGGGCGCCTACTACAGCGCCGAACTCGACACGATCTATCGCTTCGCCGTCGACGACGGCCGGCTGGTCGCCGTCCACCAGCGCCATGGCGACGTGCCGCTCGATCTGCTGGCGCGGGACGAATTCCTCGCCGACACCCGGATCTTCACCAATGTCTCTTTTCTGCGAGACGCGCGCGGCGCGGTCACGCAGGTCCGGCTCAAAGGCTACAGCTGGAGTTCGAGCGCCGTCCTCGACCGCATCGACTTGCCGTGAGCCCTTGTCCGCCGCGCGTTTTCACATCCGCCAAGCTGTCCGAACTTTAATCTTGTCACCCTGACGCTACATGTGTAACGTCAGGACGGATTTGAGGAGAGCACGATGGCGGTCAAGACCCGTGACGCGCGTCCCAGCGACGCCGAGATGGAAGTCCTCAAGGCGTTTTGGGCGCACGGCGACGCCAGCGCCCGCGAGCTTCACGACCGTCTGCCGGCCGAACTCGGCTGGGCCTATTCGACCACCCGCACGGTGCTTGAGCGGATGCGCGCCAAAGGCCTGGTGACGCGCAAAGCCGTCCACGGCCTCGCCGTCTACGGCGCCGCGGAGGGAAAAGTCGGACTCCTCGCCCGCATGATTCGTGATTTCTCGCACCACGTCCTCGGCGTCGACGGGCCGCTGCCGGTCAGCGCCTTCACCGGCTCGACGATTCTTTCCAAAGCCGAGATCGCCGAACTCGAAGCGCGGCTGAAGGACGACGCGGAGGACGGCCGATGACCGCCCTGCTCGACGCCCTCGCCGCCGCCGGCCTGGCCGCTCTCGGCACGGTCTTCGCCGCGCCGGTCATCGCCGCCGTCGCCGCCGCCGCGGCGCGGCTCGCGCCCGACCCGCGGGCGAAGGAGATGGTGTGGACGCTGGCGCTGGTGCTGTGCGCCGCGCCGACCTTGATCGCGCCGCTCGCCGCGCCGCGTCTCGCCGGGCTGACGCCGGCCTGGCTCGAATTCGCCGCCGCCCCGGCGCCGGCCCCGATTCCGCTCCTCGTCCGCGCCGCCGCCGGCGACGTCGCGCCGGTCGCCGCGCCGCCGCCGGGCGACGCCGTGCGGTCGTCCGGGCCGACGCCGCGGCGCGCGTTCAACGCCAAGGCGCTGGGCTTGTTCGGCGCCGCCGCGCTCGCCGCCGGCCTGTTCGCCGGGGCCGCCATCGCCGCCCGCCGCCGCCGGCGTCTCGCCCGCGTGCTGCGCGACACCGCCGCGTTCGACGACGCCGCCTTGCGCGCCGACGTGTCGCGCCGCGGTCGGGCGCTCGGACTCGTGACCGCGCCGGAACTGCGGCGCACGCCGCGTCCGGTGGCGCCGTTCGCCCATCCGGGCCCGCCGCCAGCGATCGTGCTGCCCGACGCTCTGCTCGCCGACGCCGAGCCCGGCGCCCTGGCCATGGTCTGCGGCCATGAGCTGGCGCACTTGAAACGGCGCGACCACGTGCGCCGCGCCGTCGAACGCACCGTGACCTCCTTGTTCTGGTTCGCGCCCGGCGTCGGCTTCATCGCCGCGCGCCTCGACGACGCCCGCGAAGCCGTCTGCGACGCCGTCGCGCTCGAGACCGGGGCCCTCACCCGGCGCGCCTACGCCCGCACGCTTCTCGCCGCCAGCCGCCACGCGGCCTCCCCCGCGCCCGCCGGCGCTCTGGCGTTCATTTCTTTCGGTCGAAGGAGAAACACCATGAGGTTCAACCTCTTGCTCAACCCGGCGCCGCGCGCCGCGCGGCTGCGCTCCGTCGCCGCCGTCGCTCTGCTCGCGGCCCTCGGCGGCGGCTTGGCCGTCGGCCAGAGCGCCCTCGCCGCGGCCTACGCCGGTCCCGGCGACGCGGAGCACGCCGCGCAAGACGCTCGCCAACTCGCCGACATCCGCATCCAGCGCGTGCGCGCGGACGACCACACCGCCACCTATGAAATTACTCTTCAGGGCGACCCGACCCCGAATATCGCCGAAACCCGCCGCGGCGGAACGGTGGTTGTCGAATTGGACATCGACGGCGCCGCCGCGCTTCTGCGCCTCGACGACGGCGACGGCGTCGGCCGCATCGACGCGACGCTGCACGTCGACCGCAGCAATGGCGCCTACCGCGCCGCTTTTGAAGGCGACGCCAACGCACGGCTGACGCTGCGGAGCGGCCGTGGCAATCTGACCGCGCGCGCCGGCGACGGCACCCAGTTCAAGCTGACGCTGATTCCGGACGGCGAACTCGCCGACCTCGATTACGGCCCGCCGCCGGCCCCCGCCTTGACCTGGGTCTCCCCGGCGGCGCCGAAACCGGCCGCGCTCGCCTTCGGCGACACCGCGCCGACGCTTCCCTCGCTCCCCGCGGTTCCCGAACCCGGCTACGTCATCGCGACCGGCGAGGCTCATGCGCCGGCGGCCGACTCGCGTCCGGTCCTGGCGGCCGCGGCGCCGCGACCGGCCGCCGCCGCGTCGCCGGCGACCGCCGCCTTCGCGTCCGGCGAAATCCACGCCGCAATCGCCGCCACGGGTCCGCAACCGGACTTCAACAACGCGGTGATCGTGTCCGCGCACGCGCGCGTCACGTCGCCGTTCGGCGAGCGCGTTTTGGACGGCGAACCGGTGTTCCATCAGGGCGTCGACATCGGCGCCGACACCGGCACGACGGTGCGTGCGCCCGCGCACGGCGTGGTCAGGGAAATCCGCCGCGCCGGCGATCCCGGCAATCTCTACGGCGACATGATCGTCGTCGATCACGGCGACGGCTGGCGCGCCCGCTACACCAATCTGTCGCGCGTCGACGTGAAGCTGAACCACAAAGTGTTTCCGGGCGACGTGCTCGGCGCGGTGGGCGACTCGTCGGCCAGCTCGAAAGGACCGCACTTGCATCTCGAGCTGTGGCGCGGCGACACCGCCGTCGATCCGGCCGGATTGATCGAACTCGTCGCCGCGCGCTGAGGCGCGGACCGCCCGCCGCCGGTTAATCTCCGTTAACCCTCGCGGGGCCATGCTGCGCCGACCCTTTTCAGGAGCGCAGCATGGCTTCCGGCGACGTCGAACAGTTTCCCCTCGCCCGCGATTTCCGCGAGCCGCGTCTCGACTTGGACGGCAAGACCGTCCTCATCACCGGCGGCACCGGATCCTTCGGCAAGCAGTTCGTGCGCACGGTCGCGCGCGATTTTCGACCGAAGAAATTGATCGTGTTCAGCCGCGACGAACTCAAGCAATACGAAATGGCGCAGGAATTCGGGGCCAAAGAGTTTCCGTTCATGCGCTACTTCATCGGCGACGTGCGCGACTTCGAACGCCTGGAAATGGCGATGCGCGACGTCGACGTGGTGATCCACGCGGCGGCGCTGAAGCACGTGCCGATCGCCGAGTACAACCCGTTCGAGTGCGTCAAGACCAACATCTTCGGGGCCGAAAACGTCGTCCGCGCGGCGATCCGGCGCGGCGTCAAGCACGTGTGCGCCCTGTCGACCGACAAGGCGGCCAACCCGATCAATCTTTACGGCGCGACCAAGCTGTGTTCGGACAAGATCTTCTCCGCCGCGCACGCGATGGGCGGCGAAGGCGGCCCGCGCTTCTGCGTCGTGCGTTACGGCAACGTCGTCGGATCGCGCGGCTCGGTGGTGCCGTTCTTCAAAAAGCTGATCGCCGAGGGCGCGGATCATCTGCCGATCACCGACGCGCGCATGACGCGGTTCTGGATCACTCTGCCCCAGGGCGTGAACTTCGTGCTCTCCTCCCTCGCCATGGCGCACGGCGGCGAGATCTTCGTGCCGAAGATTCCGACGATGACGACGGTCGATCTCGCCACCGCCCTCGCCCCGCGCCTGCCGCACAAGATCATCGGCATCCGCCCCGGCGAAAAGCTGCACGAAGTGATGATCTCCGCCGACGACAGCCGCGCCACGGTCGAATACGGCGACCGCTTCGCCATTTGCCCGAGCTTCGACGTCGCCAAGTACGAATCCCACCTTCTCAACGGCGCCGCGCCGGTCGCCGACGGCTTCGCCTACGCCTCGGACACCAACCCGGAGCGTTTGAAGCCGGAAGCCTTGGAACCGTTGCTGGCGCACGGATTGGCGGCCTAGACCGGCGGCCGCGCATCGGCGCCTCACGCCACCGTCAATTGCGCTTTCGCCCCAGATTTGAAATCGTTACGACCCACCCGCGGAGCGCGACGGCATGGCGAAGCGAACGGCGTTGGACGAAATCCTCTTTGAACCGACGGGCGGACTGCGGCCGCCGCCGCCGGCGGGGCGCCTGGACGGCGCGGCGGCGGCTGACGACGTGGAGATCGCGGCCAAGCCGCCGTCCGGCGACCCCTACATCGACGGCTTGCTCGGCGCCTGGGACGCGTT
>JAJFFL010000238.1 GCA_021776705.1 Alphaproteobacteria bacterium | reverse complement strand
CGGCGAGCGCTTCGTACAGGCGGTCGCGTTCACGCTCGTACGCGGCGACGAAGCCCGGCACCTCCGCGTAGCGGTTCTGCACCGCGTCGTCGTCGAACGCGTAAGGCCGCTCCCACGACGCCTCGAGCCGGTCGAGCAGCGGCGCGAACGCGTCGAACTGATAGACGTGCGCCATCTCGTGCAGAAAGACGGCGGTCATCAGCTTTTCCAAGCCGATCTCGCTGTCGACCCCGCCGGCGCGCCAGACGCTCGGCAGCGCCATCACCATCATCGCGCCGCCGTCGCCGGTAGGGGCGGCGAACGAGGCGACTTGCGGCGGCAGGCGCTGGCCGTCGGGCAGCACGACGCCGCCGCCGTGCGGCGCGCCGCGCCAATCCCGGATCGGCGCCGCGGCGTCGACGGCGCGGGCGCCGGGCGTCGTCATCCAGGCGCAGGCGGCGTCGAAGACGACGATCGTCGGCGGCTTGTCGTCGCCGCGCTTGAGGAGTTCGTCGCGGGTGAAGCGCCAAGCGTCGAGCGAGCGGTCGAGCCAAGCGAAATCGGCCGCGCCCATGGCGCAGCCCGTCGCGGAGGCGCGCGACGGCGCCGGCAGCGGCGGCGCCTCGACCGGCGCGCACGCGACATAGGCGAGGAACATGGAGAGCGTCGCGACGTGACCCAACGGCGGCCGCCGGCGTTTCTTTTCGCGCAGGAACATGTGGCGCATGTCAGACCGTCTCAAACAAGCCGGCGGCGCCCATGCCGCCGCCGACGCACATGGTGACGACGCCGCGCTTGGCCTTGCGCCGGCCCATCTCCATCAGCAAATGGCCCGTGCAGCGCGCCCCGGTCATGCCGTAGGGATGACCGATTGAGATCGAACCGCCGTTGACGTTGTAGATGTCGTTGTCGATGCCGAGCGTGTCGCGGCAGTACAAGCACTGCGACGCGAAGGCTTCGTTGAGCTCCCACAGGTCGATGTCGGACACCTTCAGGCCCTGGCGCTCCAGGAGCCGCGGCACGGCCTTCACCGGGCCGATTCCCATTTCGTCCGGCTCGACGCCGGCGACCGCGAAACCGGCGAAGCGGCCGAGCGGCTTGAGCCCGCGCTTGGCGGCGGCTTTCGCCTCCATGACCACCACCGCGGCGGCGCCGTCGGCGAACTGGGAGGCGTTGCCGGCGGTGATGAACTTGCCTTCCTTGACGGTCTGTCCGTTGGCGAACACCGGCTTCAGGCCTTGCAGACCCTCGAACGTGGTGTCGGGGCGGTTGCATTCGTCGTGGTCGATGACGTGCTCGACCATGGCGGTTTCGCCGGTCGCCTTGTCGTGGCGCGCCCATGTCGTCGACAGCGGCACGATCTCGTCGTCGAAACGGCCGGCGTCCTGGGCGGCGGCGGTGCGCTGTTGGGATTGCAGCGCATAGGCGTCCTGCGCGTCGCGCGAGACGCCGTAGCGTTCGGCCACGATCTCGGCGGTTTCGATCATCGTCATCCACAAGGCCGGGGCGCGGGCGTAAAGCTCCGGTTCGACGAAGTGGTGCAGGTTCAGCGCCGGCGAACCGTCGTCGCGCTTGCCGTTCTGGACCAGGGAGATCGACTCGACGCCGCCGGCGACCAGAACCTCGGAGAGGCCCTGCGTGATCTGATAGGCGGCTTGCGCGATCGCCTGCAGGCCGGACGAGCAGTAGCGGTTGAGCGTCATGCCGCCGGTCGACGGCGGGCAGCCGGCCTGCGCTGCGGCGAGCCGGCCGATGTTGTGGCCGGTCGCGCCTTCCGGGTAGCCGCAGCCGAGGATCACGTCTTCGACCTCGCCCGGGTCCGCCTTGGCGCGCTCGATGGCGTGCCGGATCGCGTGGCCGGCGAGGACCGAACCGTGGGTGACGTTGAATCCGCCGCGCATCGACTTGGCGAGGCCGGTGCGGGCGTAGGAGACGATGACGGCTTCGCGCATCTCGGGGTCCTTTGCGGCGTGTCGGGCGCACCCTAGGCCCGAGAACGCGCGACGCCAACGCGGTTAACGCGGACTTAACCGAGGCGGCGAACGGTGCCGGGCATGGGAATCCGTGTTTTTTCCGCGGCGCTGGGCGCCTTGATCGCGTTGGCGTGCGCGGCCGGCCCGGCCGCCGCCGACGTGCGCGACGTGCGCGTGGCCTGGCTCGGCGACCGGGCGGTCTTGGAGATCGACTTCGCCGCCGCGCCGGTCACCGCCGCCGCCGCGCCGGCTCCCGGCGGCCTCGTTCTGCAGATCACCGGCGGGGAGGCGCAAGGGCGCTGGGTGCCGGCGACGCGCGACGTGCTGACGGCGGTTGAGGCGCGCGACGGCGTGCTGACGCTGTTCACCGCCCGCGACGTCATCGCCGCGCGGGCGCTGGTCCAAGGCCGCACGGTTCGAATCGAACTGACGCTCGGGGCCGCGATCGCGCCCGCCGAGGCCGTCCGCGCCGCCGCGGGCGCCGAATCCACCGCGCCGGCGCCGCTCGCCGCGGTCGCCGCAGACGCCGACGACGCCGACGACGGGGCGGGCGGAGCGGCGGACCCGCGCCCGGCGGCCGCCGTGACGCCCGGCGCGCACCCGGACGCCGACACGACCGACGCGCCGGCCGACGTGGCTCCTACGGCGGCGGATCCGCAAGGCGCCCGCGTGGCGGCGCTGTACGCGGCCGACCTCGACGACGCGGCCTGCGCGGCCGCGGACGAGGCCGTTCGCGACGATCCCTGGGACTTGCAGCAGGTGCGCCTCTACGGCGCTTGTCTCGCCCGCGACGGCGAACACGTCGACGCGGCGGCGGTGTTCGAACGCCTGTTGACGTTTCAGCCCGACGATCCGGAAGCCCTGCTCGGCTTGGCGGTGGCGCGCCACCGCGCCGGCGATCTCGACGGCGCGCGCGAGAGCTACGAAACCGCGCTGGCGTTCGCCGTCACCGACGCCGAAGCGGCGCGCATCCGCGCCCTGATGGACGGCCTCTAGGATTTCGGAAAAGGGGTGGCCCCCCGCGCTCGGGGAAAGCGCGAGGGGCCCGGTGGACCTGAGCGGGATCGGGGGGGGAGGGCCGGCTCAGGTATCTCGTGATCATTTCAGGTCGGCGCCGCCCCAGAGCTTGCTGTAGGCCTCGCAATGAACCAGCACGCTGTGAAAGGCGGAGAGATCGACGTCGGCGGGGATGACGTACGTCTGTTCGCCCTTGTTTGAGACCAACTGGCCGAGCAATACGGCGCCGTCGGCGGCGGTGTCGCCGGACACGTCGGTCACGGATTGCGGCGACAAGAACACCTTCAAGTCCGGTCCGTTGCGGGTTTTGAACGCGTCGTCGAACT
>JAJFFL010000237.1 GCA_021776705.1 Alphaproteobacteria bacterium | reverse complement strand
CGGCGAGCGGCTGAACGTTCGAGTTCCCGCGACCCGCGGCGCCGCCGCCGACTCCCGCACGTGGTCGCTCTTGCCCTGGCGGCGAGACAACGACGAGATCGGCGGCGTCGTTTTCGCCGAACGCGCGCTCCCGGCGTCGAGCTAGACCGGCGGGCGCGGCGGGTCGGCCGCCGCCTCAAGAAACGCGATCGCGCCGGGTCCCGCCGCTTTGCACTCCCGCCTCGAACTGCGGCGCCGCCTGTGCTAACGCGTGCGCCGCAACAAGCAGGAGCGCGCCATGGAGATTTCGCCCGACGTCGTCGCCGGATGGATCATCAAGATTGCGGTCGCGGCGATCATTCTCGCCGTCGGCCTGTTCATCGCCGGCTGGGTCGCGGGCGTCATCCGCAAGGGCGTCGAGAAGAACGCCAAGGTCGACGACACGCTCGGAGCCTTCTTCGCCTCGCTGGCGCGCTACGCGATCATCGCCATGGCGGTGGTCACGGCGCTGCAGTCGGCGGGCGTGCCGGCGACCAGCTTCGCCGCCGTCCTCGGCGCCACCGCCCTGGCGATCGGCCTGGCGCTTCAGGGCACCCTCGGCAACATCGCCGCCGGGGTGATGATCATCCTGTTCCGCCCCTACAAGATCGGCCAGTTCGTCGAGGTCGCCGGCAAGTCGGGCACGGTCAAGAACATCACCATCTTCGTCACCGAACTCGCGACCGTCGACAACGTCCAGATCACCATCCCCAACGGCCAGGCCTGGGGCGACTTGATCACCAACTACTCCGCCAACGACACCCGCCGCGTCGACATCACCTTCGGCATCTCCTACGACGACGACATCTCCCAGGCGATCGACGTGATCTGCGGCGTCGTCAAGGCCGACGCCCGCTTCCTCGACGCCCCGGCCGAGCCGTGGGTGCGCGTCGTCAACCTCGGCGACTCTTCCGTCGACCTGCAGCTGCGCGCCTGGGCCAAGGCATCGGACTACTGGGAGGCGAAGTTCGCGACCATCCGCTCTGTCAAGGAAGGCTTCGACAAGGCCGGGATCGAGATCCCCTATCCGCACCAGGTCAACGTACGCAAAGAGGCGGCGACGGGCTGATCGCCCGCGTCGCGGAGCCCTCCCACGCCCCTCATGCTGAGGAGCGCCCGGTCGGGCGCGTTTCGAAGCACGCACCGCCGTCGGCCCCGGCCGCCTTGCGGCGAAGGGCGGCCGGCGCCGAGTCCGCCTGTGCTTCGAGACGCCGCTCCGCGGCTCCTCAGCATGAGGGGTGTGGGAGGTTGGCGGGAACCGCGCTTCGCCCCGGACACGCACCGCGCTAGACTCGCTCGCATGACGCGAGCCGCCTTATCGATCCTGCGCGCCGCCTCAGCGGCGGCGGGGCTCATCGCCGCCGCTTGCGCGACGACGCCCGAAACGCCGACGGCGGCAGGGCTCGAAGCGGAGATGTTGGCGGCGTTTCAGGAACTTTTCGAGCGACACGGCCAACACGAAGACGAGGTCCGGTACGCAAGGCCGATCTGGCTGATGGAACGGCTCGGCCCCGCCAATGCGCGTCCGGCGGTGGCGGCTGTGCTCGATCCGCTGGTCGTCAAGGGCGTTGGTGACATCAACGAGTATGACGGCCCCGAACTTGCGCTCGACGCCGCGAAGGTTTTGGCGGAAGCCGGCGAATTCGCGCGCGCGGAAATGTTCGCAGACGTCGCGCTGTCGCACTTCGACGAGCCTATCGACCCGTACGAAGCCGAGATGATCGCTGGCACGGTGGAGCTTTTCCTCCAGTTCGCGCCCGAACGCGCGGCGCCGACGTTCGAGCTTGTGACGGGCTTCAATTTCGAACCGGCCGGCAAGAGCTTTCCGTCGGCGCTCGATCCTTCGGCGCCCGACCTTTCAGCCGTGGTCCCGATCCAGTTCATTGGCGAAGGGTGTGCGCGTGCACGCGATTTTGAATGCGCTGAGCACCACTATGATATTTTCTCGCCGTCAGACCGAAGTGAATTCGAGACATCCGATTGGATCGCATATACCCGCGCCGCCGATCGGGGGGCGGTGCGAAGCACGTCCGCACTGCAGATTGTGGAGGCCAAAGGCAAGGAACCAATAGGGAGCGACGCTGCTTGGTTTCTGCTTGCCGTGCTGGAAGAAATCGTCGCGGATGACGCGCTCGAAGAAGCCGCGATCTTCTCAGATCAGATCAGGGAACGTTTCTCCAGGATGGGTAGCGATCCGCGAAAGCGGCTTCTCGCCTACATTGCCGAGACTCTCGCGACCGGCGGCGCCTGCGATCTCGCGCAGAACCACTATGACTACGCGCGGATCGCGCACCAAAAACCATGGCCGCCGATATCCAATTACCTCACAGGCCATGTCGCCCTCCCCGATGGAATCCTGGCTTCAGCTGCGTCGTATTGTTGGCCGCAATCATCGGATTGGCCGCTGCTTGAAGATCACGAATCGATGAAGGAAATCGCCCAGTCAGGACTCTGGAAACAAGACAGCGAGTGGGCCACTTTCAACGCGCGCGATCCTGCGATCGCCTATCGCGTTTTTTCATTCGATGAAGTCGCGCTGTTTGCGAAGGAGAGATTTGAAGACGAAGAAGCCCATGAAAAACACGCCCCGCCGCGCATCCTCCGCGCTTGGGGCGAAAGCGCGCTCCATCACGGCGACGTCCGCAGCGCGCGTCGTGCCCTCGCAGAAGCCTATTCCTACCTGCCGGACTTTTATCCTGAGGGTCGCTATCTCGCCCTCGCCGACATGCTCGCCCTCGCCCATGCCATCGAGGCCCGCGAGATCGCCCCCCACCTTCCCCCTCCCCCTTGAGCGCCGGTTCGGCTAGAACCCGCCTATGAGCAAAGCCGAACCCCGCCGCGCCGCGCCGTCCCTGTTCGGGATCTCGCTGGCCGACGTGTTGAAGCTGGTGATCGCGTCCGCGGTCGTCGGCGTCTTGCTGCGCGTGTTCAATGTCAATCCGCGCACCCTGTGGGCCGATATCTTCGACGGGATCGGCGAGCTGATGTCGAATTTCCCGGCGGCGATGGCGAACATCGTCGAAGGGCTCGGCCCGGCGTTCTCCTACGTCCTTTACGGGGCCGCGGTGGTGGTGCCGATCTTCGTCGTCGCCCGGCTGTTCGGCTTCTTTTTCGGCAAGCGCTGAGGCGATGGGCGACCTGCAGGCGACGCTCGACAGCGTGCGCGACCTCGTCATCGACGGCTCGCCGCACGCGGTGGCGCTCGGCATGCGCGCGGTGTCGCTGACGCCGGAGCTGGCGGTGGCGGAGCTGCCGTACTCGGAAAAGCTGATCGGCGACCCGAAGACGCGCGTCATCCACGGCGGCGCGGCGACGGCGCTGTTGGACCACGTCTCCGGCATGGCGGCGTTCGCGGCCCTCGGCGGCGAGGCGGCCCCGGCGACGCTGGACCTGCGCATCGACTATTTCCGCGCCGCCGAGCCCGGCAAGACGCTGGTCGCCGAAGCCCGCCCGCGGATGGCCACCCGCGTCGTCGCCTGGATCGACGCCCTCGTCCACGACGGCGACCGCGACGACCCGGTCGCCGTCGCCCGCGCCGCCTTCATGGTGCCGGAGGCCAACGTCGAACAGGCGCGCGCGGCCCGCGCGGCGAGGGAGGGCGGCGGATGACCGAAGACGATCTCTCCCGCGCCCTGGCGCGCAGCCCGTACGCGAGTTTTCTCGGGCCGCGCTGCGAACTGCGCGGCGACGCCCTGGTGATGGTGCTGCCCTACCGCGAGCGCCTGCTCGGCAATCCGCTGACGCCGGCGCTGCACGGCGGCGCGGTCTCGGCGTTCATGGAGCTGACGGCGACGGCGCAGCTGTTCGTGCGCGTCGGCGCGGAACGCTTCCCCAAGACCATCGGCGTGGCGGTCGACTACCACCGCATCGGCCGCCCGCGCGACACCTACGCCCGCGCCCGGATCACCCGCCTCGGCCGCCGCGTCGCCAACGTCCGCGTCGAAGCCTGGCAGGACCAGCTCGACGAACCCATCGCCACCCTGCACGGACATTTCCTGGTGCGACCGCGCGCAGAGGCGGCGGCGGGGTGAATCGCCGCCGGTTCGCGTTCCTGGGACATCCGCGTATCGTGGCCGGACGATTTCGGGGAGACGCCGTCATGACCAAGCTTCTCGCCGCCGCGGTCGCGGCGCTGCTGATGACCGGTTGCGCGCACGCCGGTCCGGCGCCGCTGCGGTTCGATCTTCCCGACGCGCCGCCGGAAGACGCGGTCGTCTTTGAAGCCCGCGACGGCCAAACCACGGACGCCGTCCACGGCTCTTTCTTCGTGCCGGAAAACCGCGCCGAGCCGAACGCCCGCGCGCTCGAGCTGCATTACGTGCGGTTCCCGTCGACGAGCGACAATCCCGGCGCGCCGATCGTCTATCTCGCCGGCGGGCCCGGCGGCTCCGGGATCGAAACCGCGAAAGGCCGGCGCTTTCCCCTGTTCATGGCGCTGCGCGAGGTCGCCGACGTGATCGCCTTCGACCAGCGCGGCACGGGCGCGTCGAACGACATCGAGTCGTGCGAACTCCCCGGCCCGCCGCGCAACGCGCCCTACACGCACGAGGTCGTCACCCGCGCCTACCGGGACGCCTGGGCCTTCTGCGCGGAGCAGTGGCGGGCCCAAGGCGTCGACATCCGCGGCTACACGACGGTCGAAAACGCGGCCGACCTCGACGCCCTGCGCGAACACCTGGGGGCGGAGAAAATCAGCCTCTGGGGCATCTCCTATGGGACGCACCTGGCGTTTGCGGCGCTGAAGCAGATGGACGACCGCATCGACCGCGTCGTGCTCGCCAGCGCCGAGGGGCCGGACCAGACCGTCAAGCTGCCCTCGCGCACCGACGCCTACGTCGACCGGGTGCAGGCCGCGATCGACACGCAGCCGGACGCGGCGCACGCCTACCCCGACATCAAGGGCATGCTGCGCCGGATCATCGACCGCTTGGCGGCGCAGCCGGCGACGGTGACGCTTGCGCAGGAGGACGGCTCGGAGTTTGCGCTCACCTTCGGCGCCTACGACGTGCAGCTCTTGATCAGCTTCGCGATCGCGGATCCGAACGCCTGGCCGAACGCGTTGCCGGTGTTCGCCGCCGCCGATGGCGGAAACTACGATCCCCTCGGCGGGCTGCTTTTGCGCTTCTTGCACGACGACGACATGATCCGGCTCGGCGCCATGTCGACCGCGATGGACTACGCCTCCGGCATCTCGGCGGCGCGCCTCGCCCAGGTGCGCGAGCAAGCGACGACGTCGTTGCTCGCCGACGCGCTCAACGCGCCGATGCCGCACCTTGTCGGCGCCGAACCCGTGCTCGACCTCGGCGACGCGTTCCGCGCCGACACGGTGACGGACCGGCCGGCGCTCTTGCTCACCGGCGCCCTCGACGGGCGCACCTATCCGGAAGCGCAAATCGAAGCCACGGCCGGGTTCTCGAATCTCACCCACGTCGTCATCCAAAACGCCGGTCACAACCTCTTCATGGTCTCGCCCGAAGTGACCGATGTCGTTCTGGCGTTCATGAACGGCGAGTCGATCGAGATCACGACGATCACCGTCGAGCCGCCGTCGTTCGCGCCCTAGAGCCCGTCAGCGTTCATCAAACCGGGCGAGGACGCGGTCGTATTCGGTCGCCAGATAATTTTCCTGGGCGACAAGTTCGACATAGCCGAACGCCATCCGCCGCGTCGCCACGTCGTACCCGGCGGGGTCCAAGGCGGAGGCGGCCTGCAACTGGCCGGCGATGGCGCGCCAGGTCGACGTCACGCCGTCGTCGGCGAGGCGGTAGACGCGCGCGATTTCCTGCACGTCCTCGAAGTCGACGAGCGCCAGGTCGTTGCGCGCCTGCGCCGTAGACCAGGCGACGTCCTGCAGAAACAGGTCGCCGACGCCTTGGTGCGCGATGTCGACGAACGCGGTGATCAAGGTCTCGCCGTCGTCCAGAGGGGCGTCAAGCGGCCGGCCGAGCGTGTCGACCATGTCCGACATGGACGCGCCGATCCCGTCGTCGACTCCGGCGCGGCGCACCAGCGCGTCCGCCAACTCGCGGTGATAGGCGCGCACCCCGTTCAAGGACTCGCGGTTCGCCGCCACTTCGGCGACGACGCGCGCGAAGGCCGCTTCGGAGTCCGCGACCGCGCGCCGGTGTTCATACCAGGACGTCGCCGACAGGCCGAGCACGACTCCGAACACGATCAAGACGCTCTCCACCAGCGTCTGAGCGACCCAGCTGCGCGGCATGGCGGACTCCCCCGTTGACCGACGATGATGCCCGCTGAGGCGACGTACGCAAGGGCGCGGCGCGGCGGGGCGCGCAGACCGCGTCTTATTAGAAACAGGAAAAATTCAAGCGCGCGGCCGTCGCGCAAGCTTCCCGGCATCGACGCCGCCCTACTCCGCCGGCTCGGCGGTTTCGCGTTCGAGCAGGCGGTCGGCCATGGCGCAGCCGGAGGCCCAGGCGTATTCGACGCGCGGGCCCAACAGCCAGTCGCCGCAGACGCCGAGGCCCTTGTCCTTCTCCCAGCCGTACGGCGACCCGGCGGACGTCTCGACCAGGGCGTAGCGCCAGCGGTGGGCGCCGGTCCACACCGGCTTCGGCATCGAGCGGACGTGCTGGTGCATCGCGTCGATCAGGCGCCAGGCGACCTCGTCCGGCTCGCGCTCGAGATGCTGGCGCGACCAATCGGCGGAGGCGTGCAGCACCCAGGTCTCCGGCCCGGCGCGGCGCGGCTTGGAGCGGTCGCGCGCCAGCCAGGCGAGCGCGCCGCTGTTGACCTTGGCGGCGTCGTAGCTCGCCTTCACCTCGTCGTCGAAGGCCGCCATCACCGCCCAGCACGGCGCGGTGCGCGCCAGTTCGGCGGCGCGGGCGAGCAACGGCGCATGGACGCCGAGGAGCGGCGCCGCCTGCTCGGCCGGCACGGCGACGACGACGGTGTCGAAGAATCCGCGTTCCGGCCCGTCCTCCATCACCAGGCGCCAGGCCCCGGGCGCGCCGTCGAAGCCGATGACGCGGCAGTTGAACTCGACGTCGAGCCCGTCGAGCGCCGCCTTGACGATGGCGTTCATGCCCGGGGCGCCGACCCAGCGGATGGCGGTGCGGTCGCGGACCCGGCCGTCGCGGTCGATTTCGGCGAAACGCCCGGTCCAGTGTTCGGCCGCGCCGACGCGCATCCAGTCGGACAGCTGCGCCCCGAAGACGCCGTCGCGGGAGGTGACGTATTGCGCGCCGTGGTCGACGCGAATTTCGCCGAGCGGCGTGTCGACCCGCTTGGTCGCCATCCGGCCGCCGGCCCCACGCGCCTTGTCGAACACGGTCACGCGCTTGCCGGCCGCGGCGCGGGGGCGGGCGCACGCGGCGCCGGCTATCCCGCCGCCGACGACGGCGATGTGGTGCGGCGTCACGCCCGACCTCGATTCTG
>JAJFFL010000236.1 GCA_021776705.1 Alphaproteobacteria bacterium | reverse complement strand
CGGCGAGCTCCTGGACGACGTCGTGGCGGCGGGCGGACGCCGGGCGGCGGCGAATTTCGTCGAGCGCTTCGCGCCACCAGGTCAGCCGGATCTCGCCGAGCATCGGGTCCGAAACGCTTTCGCCGACCCGCGCGATCTCGTGGTGGAACGCGTACAGTGCCGTCAGGGCGCGGCGGGCGCGCGCCGGCGCAAACCGGCTGGCCAGCCAGCGGTCCGCGTCGACACGCCGCACGAGGCCGTCGAGAACGCTCACCCGGCGACCTTTCGCCGCCGGGCGGGTGACGCGGGGCGCGCAGCGCCTATGTTGAGAGACACCCGCGGACGCACGTCCGCGATCCTCCCCTGCGACCGATGGAGATGACTCATATGGCTTTCGAACTTCCCGACCTGCCCTACGAACGCGACGCCCTGGCGCCGCTGATTTCGGCGCGGACGTTGGATTTCCACCACGGGAAGCACCACAAAGGCTACGTCGACAAGCTCAACAAGGCGGTCGACGGCACGGAGCTGGCCGGGAAATCGCTCGAAGACGTGATCCGCGCCACGTCGGCGTCCGGCGACATGAGCGTCTTCAACAACGCCGCCCAAGCGTGGAACCACGCCTTCTACTGGCGGTCCATGGCCCCCGACGGCGGCGGCGCGCCGCGCGGCGCCGTCGCCAAGCTGATCGACCGTGATTTCGGCTCCTTCGCCGCCTTCAAGACGGCGTTCGCCAACGCCGGCGCGACCCAGTTCGGCTCCGGCTGGGCTTGGCTGGTCGCCAAGAACGGCAAGCTCGAGGTGCGCCAGACCGCCAACGCCGAAACGCCGCTGACCGAGGCCGGCGTGACGCCGCTCCTGACCATGGACGTCTGGGAGCACGCCTATTACCTCGACTACCAGAACAAGCGGCCGGACTACATCGCCGCCTTCCTGGACGAACTGGTCGACTGGGACTTCGTCGACGCCAACCTGACGGCGGCCGCCGAAGCGACCGCCGGCTAGGCGAACCGCGGCGGGCGCGTCAGCCGAGGGTCTGTGCGCCCGTCATCGCCGCCAGCATCGGCAGCGACAAGAACGTGTTGGTCCGCGAAAACAGCATCGCCGTCTTGCCGTGCGCGGCTTTTTGCTCCGCCGGCAGGTCCGGGTGGGCGTTGTTGATGTTCAGCGCTTTTTGCTGCGCCGGCCAGATCACCACCCAGACGTTCAGGAACATGATGATGGCGAGCCACATGCCGACGCCGAGGAACACGTGCTTGGCGACCGCGAAGCCTTCCGTGGCGCCGACCGTCAGGGTCTGCACCAGGTAGCCGTTGATCAGCGCCAGGGCGAGGCCGGTGCCCAGAGTCGCCGCCGCGCCCCAGCGGAACCAGAACAGCGCCGCCGGCGCGATCACCTTGCCGAGCGCCGGTTTTTGCTCGTCGGGGATCTTCGGCATGTTCGGGATCTGGACGAAGTTGAAGTAGTACAAGAGGCCGATCCACATGATGCCCGACATCACGTGCAGCCAGCGAAACACCGCGCTCCAAAACGTCGTCGACATGACGTCGTGGCCGGTCGCGACGAGCCCGTAGACGGCCATAAAGAGCGCGCCGAGAATCGCGCTGCCCCAAGCCACGAAACGAATGTTGGACAGAAATCCGGCCATGTCGCCCTCCTCCCCGAGGTTGTGCCATGGGCGACGCCTATACGCCGGTTCGCGCCGACTTGCATCCCGAACCGTAGTGTCGGCTATCCGGCGGTCTTCGGCTCGATGATCAAGTAGATTTGGGTCGTGTCGCCGATGTTGCGGATTTCGTGCACGGTGACGCCGTCGCTCGACCACGACGCGCCGGTCGCCGGTTCGACCTCGCGCTCGCCGTCGGCGTCCTTGATCCACACCGGCCCGCCCTGCAGCACGTAGCCGACGTGCGGCGCGTGGCGGTGACGTTCGTGGCCGACGCTGGGGTCGAACGCGCACCGCAGCACGCGCACGGCGGCGGTGTCCTGAAGGACTTCGCAGACCTTGACCCCGCGCCACCCGGCCTCCAGCGGGTCCGGCAGCTCGGCCGGCGGCGACGCGACGATCAGGGCGGCGGCGAGAAACATCATGGCGCTCACTCCACCGCGATCAGGGCGGCGGCGATGTGGCGCCCTTCGCCGACCAAGGTTGCGTAGACGCGGCACGCCGCACCGGTGTCCATGAACTCCAACCCGATCGCCGCGTCGCGAAAGCGCGCCTGCACGTCGTGGCGTGGAGGGGCCATGCGCGCGCCGACGCCGAACAGCACCAACTCAGGACGCGGCGCGGCGTCGAAAACCGGCGCGAAAGCGTCGACGTCGGCCGCGGCGAGCGACGCCGCCGGCCACGACAGAACCTCGCCGTTGACGATCAGGATTGAACCCCCGCGGCGTTCGCCGTCAATCCGAAAGCCGCCGTCGCCGTACGCGTCGAGGCGGGGATAAGCGATGTAGCTTGCGTCGCGCGCCGCGGCGGTCACGCCGACGCCTCCTGCGTCGGCTCCTCGAGACGGCGGGCGCCGGTGACCAAGAGAACCGGCGCGGCGACGAAGATCGACGAATAGGTCCCGACAACGACGCCCCAGATCATGGCGAAGGCGAAACCGCGCAGCACCTCACCGCCGAGGAAAAACAGCGCCAACAGCGCCATCAACGTCGTCAACGACGTCATCGTGGTGCGCGACAGCGTGTCGTTGACCGACACGTTGAGCAGATCGCCCAACGGCATTTTCTTGAACTTCCGCATGTTCTCGCGAATCCGGTCGTAGACCACGACGGTGTCGTTCATCGAATAGCCGACGATGGTCAGAATCGCCGCGATGATCGACAGATTGAACTCGATCTGGGTGACCGCGAACATGCCGATCGTGGCGATCACGTCGTGCGCCAAGGCGGCCACGGCGCCGACCGAGAAGTGCCACTCGAAGCGGAACCAGATGTAAACGAGCATGAAAAACAACGCGAGCACCACCGACAATGTTCCGGCCCGCACCAATTCGCTTGACACTTTGGCGCTGACCGCTTCGGTGCGCATGAAGATGACGCTCGGATAAATCTGGGTCAGAGCGGCTTTCACGCGCTCCGTCGCCGCCTGTTGAGCGGCGCCGGACTCTTCTTCGTCGTTCGTCTGCTGGCGGATGGTGACGATCGCGTCATTCGGCGAGCCGAACAATTGCACCACCGCTTGGCCTTCGACCAGCCCGGACACCGTCGTCCGGGCCAGCGCCAGGTCGACGGGATCGTCGGTCTTGATTTCGATCAGGGTGCCGCCGACGAAGTCGACGCTGAAGTTCAAGCCGCGCACGAAAAACGCGCCGATCGAGCCGACGATCAAGATCGCCGAGAACGCAAACGCGATCTTCCGCCATTTGACGAACGGGATGTTCGTTTTGTCCGGCAGCAAGCGGAGGAGAAGCGCCATGGACTCGAACCCCTAAACCGGCAACGCCTTGGGACGCGCGGCTTTGAACCACGTCGCCATCAACAGGCGGGAGAACAGGAAGGCGGTGAACACCGACGTCACCACCCCGATCGACAACGTCACGGCGAAACCGCGCACCGGGCCGGAGCCGAACTGGAACAGGATCACGGTCGCGATCAAGGTCGTGATGTTGGCGTCGAGAATCGCCGACAGGGCCCGCGAGTAGCCGGCCTCGATGGCGTTGGCCGGCGTGCGCCCCGACCGCGCCTCTTCCCGGATGCGCTCGAAAATCAGCACGTTTGCGTCGACCGCCATGCCGATGGTGAGAATGATTCCGGCGATCCCCGGCAAAGTCAGCGTCGCCCCGAGACCGGAAAGCGCGCCGGCGATCAAAGCGACGTTGGCGAACAAGGCGAGATTCGCGAAGACGCCGAACAGGCCGTAGGCCACCAGCATGAAGACGACGACGGCGAGGAAGCCGATGATCAAGGCGTTGCGTCCCGCTGTGACCGAGTCGCTGCCCAAGGTGGCGCTGACGGTGCGCTCTTCTTCGATGGTCAACGGCGCCGGCAGCGCGCCGGCGTTGAGCAGAGCCGCCAGGTCGCTGGCGCTCTCGACCGAGAAGCTGCCTTCGATGAACCCGGAGCCGCCGAGGATCGGCCCCTGGATCCGCGGCGCCGTGATGACCACGCCGTCGAGCACGACGGCGAACGAGCGGCCGGTGTTCTCCGCGGTCAAGCGGCCGAACACGCGCGCGCCGTTCTGGTCGAAGGTGAAATTGACGATCGCGTCGCCGCGTTGCGGGTGAAAGCCCTGGCTCGCCGACCGCAGGTCCTCGCCGGACAGGATTGCGCGTTTTTGCACCAGCACGCAGGTCACGCGAGTCAAACACTGGTCCCAGTACTGCTTGTCCTCGGAAGGCGCCGGCTCGCCGGCCTGAGGATGATCGGCCGGGTACACGAACGGCGAATCCATCGGCAGAAGTTGTTCCAGCGGCGAGATCCGCCCGTTGACGGCGTTGTCGATGTCCGAGGCGTTGAACGACGTGGCCATGTGGAACGTCATCTTGGCCGTCTTGCCGATCAAATCCTTGAGGCGTTGCGGGTCGTCGATGCCGGGCACCTGGACGAGAACGCGGTCGCGGCCCTGACGCTGGATCGTCGGCTCGGTGGTGCCGAGGACGTCGATGCGGCGGCGGATGATTTCGATCGATTGGGTGACCGTCCGGCGGCGAATTTCTTCAATGTTCTCCGGCGTCACCGAAATTCGAAACTGGGTTCCGTCGCGGGCGATCGCCAGCGTCCGGGCGCCGCCGATGAGGTTGCCGAGCGACGGATCGACCGGCTGCGAAAGCGTCTCGAGCGCCACTTCGGCGCGGTCGGCGTCTTCGGCGCGCGTCACCCGCAGCGTCACCTCGTTGTTGACGACGGCGAAGCTGCCGGCCGGAATGCGTTCCGACCGCAGCCGCGAGCGCGCGTCGTCAAGCGCCGCTTCGAGGCGTTCCTCCATGACTTTGTCGACATCGACCTCGAGCAGCAGATGCGACCCGCCTTGCAGGTCGAGACCGAGATTGATCGTCTTGGTGGGCGCAAACCCCGGCAGGCTGTCGCGAAGTTCCTGCGACATCAGGTTCGGGCTTGCGAACAGAACCCCGGCCAAAACCGCCAACAAAACCAGGGTGGCCTTCCACGGCGAAAAGTGAAGCATCGCCCGGGGCTCTCTATTCGTCGTCTGAGTCGGAATCGACGTCGCGGTCGTTCGCCGGCGCCGGCTCGGTCTTGGCGCGGACGGTCGTGATCGTCGACTTGACCACCCGAACCCGCACGCCCTCCGCGACCTCGACGCTCGCTTCGTCGTCGGCGATCCGCGTCACTTTGCCGATCAGACCGCCGGCGGTGACCACGACGTCGCCGCGGCGCAGGTTGGCGATCAGGTTTTGATGTTCTTTCAGCCGCCGTTGCTGCGGCCGGATGAGAAGGAAATAGAACAGGACGAAGATCGCCACGAACGGCAGGATCTGAATCAGAAATCCAGGCCCTGCGGCGCCGCCGGCCGTCGCCGCGTAGGCAGACGCGTCAAACATGCAAATCCCCAATGAATCACCGCGCGGGACGCCCCCGGCGCGAAGTCGGCGGGACTATATCGACGGGCCTCGCGATTGCAAACGTGGCCCGACGAAGTCGCGTTTTAATCAGCCAGACTTAGGAAGGACGCCCATCGGATCAACAGGCCGGCCGCTCTTTCTGAGTTCGAAGTGCACTTGCGCCGTCTCCACAGCTCCCGTCGAGCCCGCTTTAGCGATGACGTGGCCCTGCTTCACCGCCTGCTCTTCCTTGACCAGAAGCTCGCGGTTGTGGGCGTAGGCGGACACCCAGCCGTCGGCGTGCTTGATCAGCACCAGCTTGCCGTAGCCGGCCAGCTCCTCGCCGGCGTAGACAACCAGTCCGTCGGCGGCGGCGCGGACATCCGCGCCGTCGGTCGCGGCGATGTTGACGCCGTCGTTGCGCCGCCCCGGCCCCTTGGGGCCGAAGGTCGACAGGATTTCGCCCACATACGGCCAGACGAAACGCGGCGCCGGCCCGGTCGGGTCGGGCGCGCGCGCCGGGCGTTCCGTCGCCAAGGTGCTCGGCCCGCGGTCCGCGGCGCCGAGATCGGCGGTGCGCACCGGCGCGGCCTTGGCCTCCCAGTCGCGTGCCGAACCCGGCAGCAGGATCGCCTGCCCGGGCGCGATTTCGTACGGCTCCTTGATCCCGTTCAAGAGCGCCAGTGAGCGAAATTGCACCCGGTGACGGCGGGCGATTCCGAACAACGTGTCGCCGGCCTGGACCGCGTAGGTGTTCGGCGGCGGCAGCTTCAAGGT
>JAJFFL010000235.1 GCA_021776705.1 Alphaproteobacteria bacterium | reverse complement strand
ACGCCGCGAAAACCGGTGGCGTCGATGACGAATTGGATCGGGTGATCGCCGCGCTCGGCGAGGGTCAGGCTTTCGACCCAGCCGCGGTCGTCGAGGTTGACGGCCTCGACGTCGTCGACGATACGCGCGACGCCGCGCGCCGTCGCCACCTCCATCAGGAACTCGGCGAAACCGTTGGCGTCCATGTGGTAGGCGTAGCGGGTGCTCGCCGCGTAGTCCGGCGCTCCGATCGGACGCGGGCCTTTGCGCGACTCGATCATCCGCGTCGACGGCGAGACGAGGTCCGAATACGGCGGGCAGTCGCCACGGCCGTGTTCGTCGAGTCCGAACCGCAGAAAGTAGTGGGCGGAGTCGACGCCGGCGACGTCGGCGATGCCGAAGAACGGATTGGACCAGGTGACGGGCTGTCCGTCCGAGTCGCGGTTCCAGTCGACGAAGTAGCCGCCGAGCTTGAAGGTCGCGTCGCAGCGGCGGAAGAACTCGGCTTCCGGAACGCCGAGACCCTTCAACGTCGCCGGCATCGTCGGCGCAAGCGATTCGCCGACACCGATGATGCCGATCTTGGCCGATTCGATGAGCTCGATCTTGAGCTTGCCCGCCGCCACGTCGTGGCGGAATTGGGTCGCCAGACGGCACGCCGTCAGCCAGCCGGAGGCTCCGCCGCCGACGATCGTCACGTGTTTGACCGGTTCGCCCATGCGGCCTCCAGGATCGTTCGTGCGGCGCGCGCCTGTCGCGACTATAGGACGCGCGTCCAGTTAGGTCGAAGGCGGCGTCACGCCGGCGTCGAGAAGGTCGGAGTCGTGGCCGCCGCCGCGCCGCCGCCGCCGTCGCGGATGCTGGCGATGAGGTCGCGGTGATTCGGAGTCGACTGCACGAGTTGGGTGATGTCCCGGGCCATGCGGTCTTTCAGCCCCATCCAGCTTTCCGGCTGCAAGTTCAGCGACGGCTTGATGTCCTGGGCGTCGTCGTAGAAGCCTTTGGAGATCAAGGCCGTGGCGTAATTCATGCCGGTGAAGAAATGCATCGACGTGAGGTCGCCGTCGCGTGGCACGATCGACCGCCAAAGGTCCAGCTTGGCCAAAAGAGTCTCGGGGACCGGAAGTTCCTGGCGCACGGCGCGCCAATAGGCGGTGTCGTCGCGGTTGCTCAGCAGGAAATGCAGAACGATGTAGTCGATGATTTCGACATAGAGCTCGTCGTTCAGGGTGTTGAACCGCTTCGTCAGGGCGGCCGGGAAATCCGCCGTCGGCCAGTACCGAGTCAGCCATTCCAAGGTTCGCTCGACGGTGAAGATGGCGGTCGCCTCGAGGGGCTCGACGAAGCCGGACGACAGGCCGACGGCGACGCAGTTGTTGACCCACGACCGCCGCGCCTTGCCGATCCGCATGCGCAACACTTTCGGCGTCTTGCCGGCGGCCCCCGGTCCGGCGCGCCGCAAAAGCTCGGCGCAAGCCTCGTCGTCGGAGATGAACTTCGAGGAGAACACGTAGCCGTTGCCGACCCGGCTGAAGAGCGGCACGCGGAAGCCCCAGCCGGCGCCGAGACCGGTGGCGCGGGTGGCGGGCAGGATGTCTTTGGGATCGTCGTGCGGCGTCTGCACGACGGCGGCGCGGTCGTTGAGCAAGTACTTGTCGTAGGGATCAAACGGCTCGCCCATGGCCTGGGTGAGGATCACGCCGCGAAAACCGGTGGCGTCGATGACGAATTGGATCGGGTGATCGCCGCGCTCGGCGAGGGTCAGGCTTTCGACCCAGCCGCGGTCGTCGAGGTTGACGGCCTCGACGTCGTCGACGATGCGCGCGACGCCGCGCGCCGTCGCCACCTCCATCAGGAACGCGGCGAAACCGTTGGCGTCCATGTGGTAGGCGTAGCGGGTGCTCGCCGCGAAGTCCGGCGCCCCGATCGGACGCGGGCCGCGCCCGGCCCGAATCATGTGGCTGCTGGACGAAATCAACTCCGAAAACGACGGGCCTTGCCCGCGCCGATTCTCCTCCATGCCGTACCGCAAGTAATAGAACGCCGGCTCGACGCCGCCCCAGCCGCCGACGCCGTGAAACGGGTTGGCCCAGGTGACGGGTTGTCCGTCCGAGTCGCGATTCCAGTCCGTGAAGTAGCCGCCGAGCTTGAACGTCGCGTCGCAGCGGCGGAAGAATTCGGCTTCCGACACCTTCAGCTTTTTCAACAGATCCGGCATCGTCGGCGCGAGCGATTCGCCGACTCCGATGATGCCGATCTTGGCCGATTCGATCAGCGAGATCTTCAAGCGGCCGGCCGCCAGGTCCGCGGCGAATTCGGTGGCCAGACGGCACGCCGTCAACCAGCCCGACGCCCCGCCGCCGACGATCGTCACGTTGTTGACTGGTTTTCGCATGACGCCCCTTTGAATCTCGGATGGCATGGCCGGCGGATCGGGTTATACGGCCCCCCGTCGGCAAGCCAAAATCGGAAGGCGCCATGAGCGGCACATCGGACAGTCCCGCCCCGCGTCCCCACGTGCTGGTTCTGGGACGCGGCAAGACCGGCACGACCTTCATCGCCAAGTCGATCGAAGCCGCGTGCCCGGTTCCTCCGGTGCGTTTCGTGATGGAGCCCCGGTCGCGGCGCGTCATCGACGCCGCCTCGGACGCCTCGGCGACGGCGACGGTGGTGATGAAGACCTTGTTCGGGCACTGGCGGAAAAAGGCCGGCCGGCTCGAGGCGCTCGTCGAAGGCCGGTTTGGGCCGGCGTTCCACGCCCGCATCGCGATCGTCCGCGATCCGCGCGACGAGCTGATCAGCCGGCTGATGTTTCGGCCGCATGGATTCTTGTGGCGCGACAAAGCCGGGCCGCGCGAGGTCGAAGCCTGGGCCCGGGTTCTCGAAGCGCGCGAGGCGGATCCGACCATGACGTTTCTCGAAGTCTGCCGGCGCTTTCGCGAGGTGTTCGGGATCGACACCTTGAAGACGCTGCGCCAACTGGGGCGGCGCGGCGTCGACTACGCCGACTTCCTCGCCGCGCATCAATCCCGCCTCGTGGTGCTGCGCTACGAGGACGCGGTCGCGGACGATTTTTCGAGCGTCGAGCCGGCGCTCGGCTGGCCGGTCGCCACGACGTCGGCGCTGGGCGGATTCGGCCAGACCCGGCGTTCGCGCGCCGCCAACAATTGGATGAAGTGGTTTCAGCCGTCCGACCTGGACCTGGTGCGGGACGAACTTGGCGGCGTCTGCCGCCGGCTGGGTTACGACGACTGGACGATCCCCGGCGACCTCGACCGTCGCATCGACCCGGAACACCATTCCGCCTACGCCCGGTCGCTGGTGCGCGACTACCGGCGCAAGGGCGGGGCGCTGCGCAAGTTCGCGCGGCGGCTGAAGAACAAGCTGACGCCGTAGGTCGCGCCGCTGGTTGCGTCGCCGCCGCCAACTGTGCGAGCCCTAGGCCGATCGACCCGACTGTTTGAATCGGAGTCCAGATGACCGACTCGCACCCGCCGGAGCTGGCGGCCGGCCAAACATGGACGTTCGCCGGCGCCCCCAACGACCGCGCCCGTGTCTTCATCGGGGCCTTGGAGATGTATGGCGACCTCGAGGTGGCGCACGTGGCGCTGATCGACTTGCCGCCGCCGCCGAACTTCAAGACTGACCGCGACGCCGTCACCGTGTCGCACATGCCGTTCGACCGCGCGGCGGTGGAAGCGTCGGTGGACGCCTACGTCGGCGAAAACGAAGCGCCGGCGGAGTTTGAGAGCGGCCGGGCGGAATGGCGCGAAGCGGTCGAGGCGGGCGAAGCCGGGGTCTTCACGATCACGCTGGCGCAAGCGCTGGAAGCCTTCTACGCCGCGGTCGGCGACGGCGCTGAATCCGATACCTAGTCGCTTAGCGGAATGAAGACCACGGCGCCGTGGTTTCGGGGGCGGGCCGGCGATTCCCGCAACAACTCGTCGAGAGTCGGCAAGGACGTGATCGACGACGCGACCGCAACGGGCGCGGTGACCGCCGCCGGCGTCGCAACGTCGACCGGGCTCGCGGCGGCCGCGGTTTCGATACGCGCCGGCGCGGCGGCGGCCAGGCGAACAGGCGCCGGCTCAGCCTCGACGGCGGGCGCCGCGACCACCGGTTCGCTGGATGCTTCTTCGCGCGCTTCCTCGATCCGCGGCGGCGGCGGCCGGCGGGCGGCGTCGGCCATCGTCATCTCGGTTCCGGCCAGCCGCATCGGCTCCGACGGCGCCGGCAAGGGGACCGCCCAGGGCGCGGCGGGCGTCGCCCGAGTCGGCGCGCCGCGCGCGATCATCAGCAGGAAATTGTCCAAGTCGGCCCGCCGCAACGCGGTGGCGTACACCGACGTCGCCGACGCGCCGGCGTCCACCGGTTCGGTCAGGGCGACGTCGATGTGAACGTCGCCGGCGGCGAGGCGCACGGTTTCGGCCTCCGCGACCTCCGCCGGACGCGCGACGTCAAGGTCCGCACGCCGCGCCGACGCGGCCTCCACGTCGGCGGTGAAGGCGCCGTTCCAATCTGGGAGTTCGGCCGCGCCGCCGCCGGAGTTCGCTGCGGCGGGCGCGGACGCGGCGCGCGCCGGCAGCGCGCCGCCGTCGGAGGTGCGCAGGCCGATGGCCCGGGGGACCAGCGCCGCCTTGTCCGCGTCCGAGGTCTTGATCGGCGCGCCGAGCGCCGCTTCGCGAAGATCGGAGGCCGGTTCGGCGCTCGCCAGGGTCACCGACGGGCGGGACGGGCGCGCGGCGCCGAACGGCCCGTTGTCGTAGTGCGCCGGCTTCGACAGCAAGACGCCGGCGTAGCCCTTTTCCGACAGGCAGGTCTTCAACGCCGCAAGATCGACGTCGGCGGCGAGCCGGTCGATGATCGCGCCGTCGCGGTCGACGTCCATTTGCGCCTCGTCGGCGGCGCGCCAACATCCGCCGACGTCGTGCTTGGCCGACGCCCAGGTCCGCCCGCTGGCGTCCAGAGACAGGCGCGCGAACTCGAGCTCGCGGATGACGCCGCGGCGGCCGAGGTCGACATGCAGGAAACGCGGATCTCCGTTCGCCGTCGCGTCGAGAAATTCGGCGTCCGGCTGCGGCGCGAACAAAACGTCGGCGAGGTTGACGCGCACCTCTTTCGTCGCCGAGGTCGCCGCCGAATCACCCCCGTTCCCGGTGGTCGTGCAAGCCGCGCCCGCAAGGGCGAAAGCGGAGAGAATCAAAGGCGTGCGCGCCATGGCGGCGTCTCCCGAAAAGGGGCTTTCGTCGGCCGTCAGGCTGCGGCATCGTGGTAAACAAAGGAAAAACAACGAGTTCGGCGGGTCGCAAAGTGTTCGCCGGCTTCGACCGAGGAGACGTCATGCCCGGACCGCGCTACGCCGAACTGATCGAAACCGCCGGCCGCTACAAGGGACTCGCGGCCGAGAACTACTCCCGCATTCGCGAGCTCGCCGAGACCTTGCGCTCGCGATTCTGCGACTATCTCGGCTCCGACATGCCGCCGTGCGTCCGTCTGGTGCCTCCCGGCGGGCCGTTCGAACCCAAGGACTACGGCGACTCGGCGTTTTCGATTCCGGCGAAGGGATTCCAGCCGCTGGGGCCGGTCAGCTTCGGGCTCGCCGTGCGGGTGACCGACTCTGGCGACTGGCTGCGGGCGGCGTTGACCTGCCGCAAAGAGGGCGACAAGTTCATCGTTCGCGTCGAGGGCGGCCCGCGCTACGAATTCGATCTGCCGCTCGACGGCCAGGAAACCCTCGCGTTTCTCGAGATTCTCCACGCCCATGTCATGAACTGGTTCAAGCTCTCGATCGAAGAATACGAGCATGGCCAATACGGCCAACGCGAGATCGGATTCGACTTTTTCCGCGCCGCCTGACGCCGCGCGGGCCGGTCTATTCCGCCGCAGCCGGCGGTCGCTCGGCGCGGCGTGGGTCGCCGTCGGCGAAATAGGCGGGTCGGCGCCGGAGAATCTCTCGTTGCAACGGCGCGGCGATTCCGAGCCGGAACAAGACCCCCGAAACTAGAAACGGCGGCGCCATCAGCCCTTGGACCAGGTTTTCGATCAACGCCGGTTTGCGGCCCTCGTAGGCGTGTCCCCAAAATTGGATCGCCCAGCCGCCGACGAACAAGACCACGAACACGGCCGCCGCCATCCAACCCGCGACGAGCGCCGCGGCGGCGTGTGCGGCCCAGCACACGAGCCCATAGACGACCGCCGTCGCGGATCCGACGACCGGGGCGCTGAGGACGTAGATGACCGCGCCGGCGGCGAACAACAATCCGCCGGCCGTGAGGCCGCCCGGCAAGGTCGCGTAGGCGAGGCCGAACAGCAGCGCGAACACGATCATCGGCACGCCGACGTGGTGAGTCAGTTCGTTGCGGCGGTCGGTGTGGTAGCTCGCGTAACACGCCATCTGTTCAAGGAACCAGGTGCGCATCCGCGCCTCCGTCGCCGCCGCCGACTTCGATCCTAGCAGGACGCCGCCGCGTCGCCCAAGACGTCGCTCAAGTCATTTAAACACGACAAAAAGGAAAGGACACTTGACTCATTGATTGCGCCGTTCTATGTCAATGACGCTTTACAAGTCGCGGGCGACGGGCCCCGCCTGCGGCGCCAATCTATGGAGACGGAACATGACCTTGAAGATCGTAGCCGCCCTCGCGGCCCTGGTTGTCGGCTCGGCGGCGTTGGCCGCGGCCGGCGGCCCCAGGACCCTGCAGATCGAGACCTTCGGCGACGGCCCGCTTGTCGTCTTTGTTCCCGGCCTCGCCTCCGACGGCGACGTTTGGGACGGGACCGTCGCGCGCCTCGACGGGATTGAAGCCGACGTCGTCACCCTGGCCGGATTCGGCGACGCGCCGGCCGTGGAGCGTCAGACCGGGGTCGTGCGCGACGCGGTCGACGATCTTGTCGCCCACCTCGAATCGCGAGCGCCGGACGGGGCGGCTCTCGTCGGTCATTCGATGGGCGGCTTGATCGCTCAGATCGTCGCCGCCGAACGGCCGGACCTGGTCACCAAGCTGGTGATCGTGGACGCCGCCCCGTTCTTCGCCGCGCTGCAGAATCCGGCCGCGACCGAGGACAGCGCCGCGCCGGTCGCGGCGGCGTTCCGCGACCAGATCAAGGCGGCGCCGCGGGCGACGTTTCTGGCCCAGCAAAGGGCGACGGCGGCCGGGATGACCATCGGCGACGCCGACGTCGAACGCGTCGCGGCCTGGTCGGAGACCGCCGATCAGGCGACGATCGCCGACGCTTTGTACGAGGTGATGACGACCGACCGGCGGGGCGCGCTCGGCGCGATCAAAGCCGATACCCTGGTGATCGCAGCCTGGGCCGAGGGCGGCCCGTTCACGAAGGCGCAGTCCGAAGCGTTCTGGTCCGCCCAGTACCAGGGCCTTGACGACGTCCGAGTCGAAGTGGTCGAGGGCGTGCGTCATTTCGTGATGCTCGACGCGCCGGATCGGTTCGCCGAATTGCTGGGCGAATTCCTCGCGCCGGCGCTTTGACGAGCCTTTGAGCGGCGTCGCCGGCGCCTCCGCGTTTCGGCGCGGGGGCGCGGGTGCGTTCGGGCGCGAACCCGGCTACAAAGCGCGGCCATGGCCATCGAAATCCTTCCCGAAGTCCTGCCTGCGAAAATCGCCTTGATCGGCGCTCTCGGCGTTGGCGCGCAGTGGCTCGCCTGGCGTTTGCAGTGGCCGGCGATCGTGATGATGAGCCTCGCCGGGCTCCTCGTCGGGCCGGTCGCGGCGTTGGTGCTCGGGGCCCCGATTCTCGATCCCGAGCACGACTTCGGACCGTTGCTGCGCCCGATCATCGCCGTCGCCGTGGCGGTGATTCTTTTCGAAGGCGGCTTGGCGCTCGACTTCGCGGAGCTGCGGGGGACGTCCAAGGCGGTGCGGCGGTTGGTGCTCGTCGGCGCGCCGGTGGGCTGGGTTCTCGGCGCGCTGTCGGCGCGCTACGCCGCCGGGCTGCCGTGGGATTTGTCGTGGTTGTTCGGCGGCTTGCTGGTGGTGACCGGCCCGACGGTGATCTTGCCGCTGTTGCGCCAGGCCAAGCTCGCCGGCCGCCCGGCGGCGATCCTCAAGTGGGAAGGCATCGTCAACGACCCCGTCGGCGCTCTCGCGGCCGTGTTCGTGTACGAGGTGATCCGGTTCACGGCCGACGGCGAGCCCTGGTTCGTGGCCCTGGGATGGATCCTGGGCGCGGCGCTGATCGGAGGCGCTCTCGGATTCGCGGCGGGCATCGCCATGGCGCGCGCCTTCCGCGGCGGCGTCGTGCCGGAGTTTCTCAAGGCGCCGCTGATCCTCGCCGCGGTTCTCACCTGCTTCGCGGTCGCCGACGCGATCGCGCACGAAACCGGCCTGTTGGCCGTGACGGTGTTCGGCATCACGCTCGGAAACTCGCGCATCGCCTCGATCGGGGAGATGCGGCGCTTCAAAGAGACGATCGCGATTCTCCTGGTGTCGGGCGTCTTCGTCATCCTCACCGCGTCGCTCACCGTCGACACGATTCAGGCGCTCGACTGGCGGGCGGCCGCCTTCGTCGGCGCGATGCTGTTTGTGGTTCGGCCGGTCACCGTGTGGACCGCCACCATCGGGTCCGGACTCAGTTGGAAGGAGCGGGCCCTGGTCGGCTGGATCGCGCCGCGGGGCATCGTCGCGGTCGCGGTCGCCAGCTTTTTCGCCGGCGAACTGTTGGCGATCGACCGGCCCGAAGCCGCTTCGCTGACGCCGTTGGCCTTCGCCATGGTGTTCGCGACCGTGATCTTGCACGGATTCACCATCAAGCCGATCGCCGGCCGCCTCGGACTCGCCGTCAGCGGGCCGGAAGGCGTGTTGATCGTCGGCGCCAACATGTGGAGCCTGAGCCTCGCCAAGGCGCTCCAGGAACTGGAGATTCCAGTGCTTCTGGCCGACACCAACTGGCTGCGGCTGCGCCGCGCACGCCTCGACGGGGTGCCCACGTTCTACGGCGAGATCCTGTCGGAGGCCGCCGACCATCGGCTCGATCACGCCAGGTACGGGTGGCTGATCGCGGCGTCGTCGAACGACGCCTACAACGCGCTCGCCTGCGTCGAATTCGCGCCCGAGATCGGCCGCCACCGGGTGTTTCAACTGCCCGGCGGAATCGGCGAGAAAGACGAGTCGCGGGAGATCATTTTCACCGCCCGCGGCCGCACCCTGATTCGCAAAGGGCGGTCGTTCGACGCCCTGTCGGCGGACTGGTTCCAAGGTTGGCGGTTCCGGGCCACCAAGCTGTCGGAAGAATATCCGCTGAAGAAATTTCTCGAGGAACGCGGCGAAAACGTCGACCTGGTGGCTGAGCGGCGGCCGGACGGCAAGGTCTATCTTCTCGGACCGACGACGCCGCCGAAGGGCGGCGACGGCGCGGTGATGGTGTGGTTCGCGCCGCCCAAGCCGGATGAGAACGGCGACGCGGCGAAAGCGGTCGAAGCCTAGGGCTGGCCGTCGTTTTCGTCGCCGAGTTCGTAGTCGAGGATTTCGCCCGGCGAGCACTCGAGCGCCTTGCAGATTTTCGCCAGCGTCGAAAACCGCACCCCCTTCACCTTGCCGGTGCGCAACAGCGACAGGTTCTGCTCGGTGATTCCGACCTCCGCAGCGAGGTCCTTGGCCTTCATTTTCCGCTTGGCGAGCATCACGTCGAGGGTGACCACGATCGGCATCAGCGGCGCTTCCAATCTTGTTGCGGCGGGGCGTGCGACGCGCGGCGGCCCCCGGACAGGTCTGAAACCAGGGCCCGAATTCAGCTCTCAATCCATACGACGATTTGTTTCCGCGACACAACAAGGCCGGTTCTTGTATGTCGGCCGCCGAGTCACCCCGCCTTAACGCTGTTCATGTCAGGAAAGCTTGAGAAAACAGGCTGAACCGCATGAATCGCCGCCGCCATCGCCCGTCTCGCGTCCCGCCGGAACCGGACGTCGTCCTGACGCCGCCGTCCGCGCACGCCGGCGGCCGCCGCGCGAAACCCAGAAAGAGCCTCGGCGTGCGCCTGGCCAAGACCGTGATTTGGACGCTGTCCAGCCTGTTTGCGATCGTCGCGGGCGCGGTTCTGTACATCGGATTCTTGCTGCAAGGCATGCCGGAGCCGGAAATCGCCGCCGACCTGCCGCGGCGCCCGGGCGTCGTGGTGCTCGACCGCGACGGCCGCGAGATCGCTCGCCGCGGACCTGTGGCGCCGCGGGCGGTGAGCCTCGACGCCCTGCCGTCTTATCTTCCGGACGCCGTAATCGCCATCGAGGACCGTCGCTTCCGGTCGCACGCCGGCGTCGACGCCGTCGGCCTGGGTCGCGCCGCCCTCGCCAATTTGCGCGCCGGCCACGTCGTCCAGGGCGGTTCGACGCTGACCCAACAGCTAGCCAAGAACTTGTTTCTCGAAAGCGAC
The DNA here is from genome assembly GCA_021776705.1 of Alphaproteobacteria bacterium. GTDB lineage: Bacteria > Pseudomonadota > Alphaproteobacteria > Caulobacterales > Maricaulaceae > JAJFFL01. The sequence continues at coordinate 2,024 of JAJFFL010000235.1, read as the reverse complement.
CGGACGTTGTCGCGTAAGGGCCGGGAAGCGCTGCTCGCGGTGTGGCTGGAGTCCCGCTACACGAAAGACGAACTCATCGAGCTTTACCTCAACCGGGTCTACTTCGGCGGCGGCGCCTGGGGCGTCGAAGCGGCGTCGGAGCGCTACTTCGGCAAGCCGGCCTCGGACGTTTCGCTGGGCGAGGCGGCGTTGCTCGCCGGACTCTTGAAAGCGCCGTCGCGCGACAACCCGGTCGCCGACACCGCGCGTGCGGAAGCCCGCGCCACCGTCGTGCTCGACGTTATGACTGAAACCGGGCGCATCACGCCGGCCGAGCGCGACGCCGCCTTCGCGGAGCCGGTGCGGGTGCGGGCGTCGGCCAATCCGGGGCTCGCCGGCCATTTCGTCGATTGGATCTCCGCCGACGTGCGCGAGGCCGCGGGAGGTCGCGCCGGCGACCTGGTCGTGCGCACCACCTTGGATCTCGACATGCAGCGCGCCGCGGAGCGCGCCGTGACCGCGGTCATGGACGCCGAAGGCGGCACGCGCGGGGCCGCGGAAGCGGCCTTGGTGGCGATCGACGGCGACGGCGCCGTGCGCGCCATGACCGGCGGCCGCGACTATGCGACGAGCCAGTTCAACCGCGCCACCCAGGCGCTGCGCCAGCCCGGGTCGGCGTTCAAGCCGTTCATCTACACCGCGGCCATGGAAGCCGGCATGTCGCCGTGGACCGTGCGCGCCGACACCGAAATCCAACTCGGCGACTGGAGCCCGACGAACTACGAGGACGAACACCTCGGCGACATTGCGTTGATCACGGCGCTCGCCAAATCGATCAACACAGTGGCGGTGTCGGTCGGCGAGGAAGTCGGTCGCGACCACGTGATCGCCGTCGCCCACCGCCTCGGCGTGACGTCGAAAATCGAGCCGCTGCGGTCGCTCGCCCTCGGCGTCAATGAAGTCACGCTGACCGAACTCGTCTCCGCCTATGAGCCGTTCGCCAATCAGGGCTGGGCCGCCACGCCCTACGGCGTCGTCTCGATCGAAACCGCGGACGGCGATCTCGTCTGGCGGCGGGACGCGCCGGCGCCCCGACGGGTGCTCGAAGCTCGGCCGCGCCGGTTGATGAACCAGATGCTGGCGCGGGTCGTTGAAGAGGGCACCGGGCGCGGCGCGGCGCTTCCGGATCGTCCGTCTGCGGGAAAAACCGGCACCACGGACGATTTTCGCGACGCGTGGTACGTCGGCTACGTGCCGGGGTTCGTCGCCGGCGTTTGGGTCGGCAACGACGATTTTACGCCGATGAATCGCGTCACCGGCGGCGCGCTGCCGGCGCGCATCTGGCGCACGTTCATGGGCGACGTGCTTTCCGAACTCCCGCCGCGACCGCTTGAATTGCCGGACGGAAGCGAAGTTGAGCCGCAACCGGACGTCGTCGGGCCGGGACCAAGCCAGGCCGACCGCGACGAACTCAGCGCGCTGATCGCCTCAATTGCCGCGGTTGACGGCTGATCGGGAACGGCGCGCCGATGGCGTGCAAGCCGGGACCTTCCTCGCGCAGCCAATCGCGTTCCGCTTCACTGTCGCCGAAAACGCGGTCGAGCAGCGACCAGAATCGATGCGAATGGTTGGGCTCGCGCAAATGCGCGACTTCGTGCGCGGCGACGTAGTCCAAGACGTCGGGCGGCGCGCAAACCAGGCGCCAGGAAAACGAAATCTCGCCCGTCGACGAACAAGAGCCCCAGCGAGTCTTGGTGTCGCGAACGGTGATCCGCGTCGGCCGCCGGCGCACACGCTCGGCGTAGTCGGCGCACGACACGCTCAGGTCCTCGAGCGCCAGCGCCCGCAGCGCGCGCAGCACCCGGCCGGGAAACGCCTCCGGCAGGGCGGGAACATGAAACTCCGGGATGCGGCCGTCGAACAACTCCGGCCGCCCGCGGTCGGCGGGCCGCACCAGCCGGTGCTCGACGCCGCGGATCGGGATCAGGCCGCCTTCGATGAACGGCCGCGGCTCGGGCAAGTTGGCGAGGCGCTCGGCCACCCAA
>JAJFFL010000234.1 GCA_021776705.1 Alphaproteobacteria bacterium | reverse complement strand
GTGGTTCATGCAGGCGATATACGGCGCGCCGGCCGCGGCGTCAGCCCTCAGCGCGCCGCGGTGGACAAAAGCCGGGCCGCGAAAGCGGCGAAAACCCCGGCCGTCAGCCAGTTGACGATCCGCGCCGCGCGGCCGCCCTCGCCCATCCAGCGCCCCGCCCGTTCGCCGGCCAGCGCCAGGCCGACGTACAGCGGCGCATTGACCGCGCACAACATGAGGCCCAGGGCCGCGAACGTCGCCAAGGGGCGCGGCGCGTCGGCGGGCACGAACTGCGGAAAGAAGGTCAGGAAGAACACCACCGCCTTGGGGTTCATCAGGTTGACCGCGACGCCGCGCCGCCAGGCCCCGAACAAGCTGAGCGCGGCGCGGCGCGGCGGCGGCAGGGCGAGGCCGCCGCCGTCGCGGACCATCGTCCAGGCCAACCACAACAGGTAGGCGGCGCCGGCGATCTTGACCGCGGCGTACACCGACGGGGCCGCGAGCAGCAGGCTCGACAGGCCGGCGGCGACGAGGCCGACGTGAACCAATGTTCCGCAAGCGGCGCCGAGCCAGCTCATGAAGCCGCGCAGAGAGCCGTGCCGCGCCGCGGTGGCGATCACCGTCGCCATGTCGGGGCCCGGCGCGAGGCCGAGCAACAGCGACGCGCCGATGAAGGCGATCAAAACGGGAGGATCGGGCAGGACGCCGGTCATGGCGGAAATCTAGGGCGGCCGCGCCGCGGCGCGCCACCCGATTGTTGCGGCGCCTAGGCGTCGCGGCGGCTGACCATCCACCACCAGGCGTAGACTGTCAGCGCCGTCAGGGCGCCGCCGAGCGGCTTGCCGCACACGGCGAAGGCCCACATCACGGCCGCCGCCGAGGCGCCGAACACCCAAGCCTTGACGTCGCGCTTGGGCTTGTCGGCGTGCGCCGCATCTTCGATGTCGTCGGCCATCTCCGCCTCCGCCGGGTCTTCAAACAGCGCCCATCATGCAAGAAACGCACGACTGTTCGATTAACGCGCGGCGGCAGGGTTAACGCGCCGCGACCTCGAGGCCCCAGAGGGTCAAAAGCGCCGCCGCGATCGCCCAGCCGAAGCTCGCCATGGTGCCGATGATCACGTATTCGCTCGCCGCCCGTTCGCGCACCGCCTGGAACCGCAACACCGACTTTGCGGCGATCAGGAAGCCGATGGCGGTGAATTGGCCGACCATCACGAAGCCGAAAATCAAGCCGCGTTCGAGCACCCCGATGTAGGCGCCGCCGTTGGGCAGGCCGGCGTCGGCGGACGTCGGCGCGACCGGCTTGAACCGCGCCATCAGCATCTGCAGCACGAAGTCGCCGACTCGGACGCAGACCCAGAACCCGGCGGCCAGCGCCAGCGCCGCCGCCGCGCGGTCGCCGGTGACGGCCCCGCGGCTCACCTCGGCGACCGCGTCGGACGCCCAAAACCCGTCGGCGAACAAGGTCGGCCAGGTCGCGGCGACGCCGACGATCACCGCCGCGTGGGCGGCCTGGTCGAGGGCGAAATCGAGCAGCGGCGTCGACGCCCGGGTCGCGCGCCACGCCTTGGCGAAGTCGAAGACGGCGTGGCTGACCGCGAGCGCGGCGAGCGCCGCCCACGGCAGGCCGCCGATCCCCGGGGCGTCGCCGAGCACGACCAGCGTCGCCGCGACGACGATCAGCGTGTGCAGGGCGAGCACGTGCGGCTTGGTCTTGGCCCGCACCATGGCCTTGGACTGCAGCGCGAAATCGGCGAGCACGTGCGCCGCGAACAGCGCGATCAGGGTTTGAGCCATGTCCCTCCCCGGAGCGATGGGTTCACAGCCTCAGGCGGCTGTTTTCATGATTACAAGTCCTTGTACTTGTTATTTATATTACTAGTTCTATTGCTTGTTATGCTATGTGCACGTTCGCGCTCACGGCGGCCTCGAAGGCGGACAGGGCGCCGGCGAGCGCCGGGCCGCCGCCGCGCGACAAGCGCTGCTGCACCGCTTGCTGCGAGGCCCCGATCCGAGCGGCGATGTCGTCTTGCGTCGGCGCCGCCGGCGTCAGCGCCAGCGCCAGAGCCTCGGCCTGGGCCGGCGTCCAATCCCCGGCGATCTGATCGCACAGCCCGAACACCGCCGCCGTCAGCGACGCCGCTTTCGTCTCCGCGCCTTCGACGTCGACGGCGAAGTTCCGCGGCCCCTTCATCGCTTCCAGCGCCCGCCCCGAACGCCGAAAAGCTTCGCCGTCGGAGGCGTGCAGGCCGGCCGGGCTGACGTGCGCCACCGACCCGATGCCGACCGCGATCCGGGTGTCGAAACCGGCGTCTTTCGCGATCAGGCGGGCGCGCAGGACGAGGCACGCGCGCAAGGCCCACTTCGGCGCCGCGATCAGCGCCTGCCAACCGTCGCCGCGGTTGCGCTCCAGGCCGATCGACGCGCCGGCCCCGGGCCACGTCGCGACCGCCGCGACGCCGGCCGCGAGCTCGGCGAACAGCCGGTCGAGCTCGGCCGCCGACAACTTGCCCGAACGCACCACGTCGCCGGTGAGGACGGCGGCTTTTGTCATTCGCCACCCTCATCAATGTGAATTACGATTGAATCATCGATGTGTGGATGGATGACCGTAACGCCGGCTCGTCGCCACCGACCATTTTGAAGCGTGTAGTGATAAGCCTGACTTCCTGCGGCCCAATGCGATTCGATGACAACGGCCGCCGAACGTTCACCCAAGATCAATGGCTTGACCGCGTCCAATATGTATCCGGAATGTTGCTCAGCCCACGCTTCCGTCCAGCAGTTCACTGGTTGAGCTCTCTCAGCAAAAAACGTCTCGACAAATTGAGCGGTCAGCTCTGACGACAGGCCCGCAGCTTCCAAAGAATATTCCCAGAATTGTCTTGCCTCCAGATCGTCGTTCTCGGGTCCAGCCGTCCGATAGGTTCCGTTTAGCGCATACAGCGGCGGCTGGACGCCTGGTTCTTCCAAAATTACGTCTTTGTACGTCCCGTACTCGAGTGAGATGTGTTCACGCAGAACTTGGCACTGAGCCGAATCCAATCCGTTCGCACGAGGGTCGAACGTCATTTGAGGTGTCATCGCTGGCGAACATGCCCCGCACAAGACCAACGCAACTGCTCGCAGCGCGATCATCCGCGCCCCTCCCGCCGTTTCGCCCACGCGTCCAGCCGCTCCTTGATCGCCGCCTCGCGGCCGCGGTCGACCGGGGTGTAGAACGTCCGCCGCTTCATGTCGTCGGGGAAGCAATCCTGACCGGAAAAGCCGCCCTCGGCGTCGTGGTCGTAGGCGTAGCCCTTGCCGTAGCCGAGGTCCTTCATCAGCGTCGTCGGCGCGTTGAGGACGTGCGCCGGCGGCGTCAGAGAGCCGGTCTCCTTGGCCGCCTTCATCGCCGACTTGAAGGCGACGTAGGCGGCGTTCGACTTCGGCGCGGTCGCCAGATGGATCACCGCGTGGGCGAGCGCCAGTTCGCCTTCCGGGCTGCCGAGGAAGTGGTACGCGTCCTTGGCCGCGTTGGCGATCATCAGCGCCGTCGGGTCGGCGAGGCCGATGTCTTCCGACGCCATGCGCACCAGGCGGCGGGCGAGAAACATCGGGTCTTCGCCGCCGTCGAGCATCCGCGCCAGCCAATAGAGCGCCGCGTCGACGTCCGACGCGCGCACCGCTTTGTGCAGCGCCGAGACGAGGTTGTAGTGCTCCTCGCGGTTCTTGTCGTAGGCCGGGGCGCGTTTTTGCAGCACCTTGGCGAGGTCGGCGGCGGCGAGAGGCGCGGCGCTCTCGATCGCGGCGACCTCTTCGACCAGATTGAGAAAGTAGCGGCCGTCGCCGTCGGCCATCGCCTTAAGCGCGGCGCGGGCGTCGTCGGCCAGCGGCAGGGCGCGCTCGTGATGCGCCTCGGCGCGCGCCAGCAGCTTCTCGAGCGCCGCGTCGTCGAGCCGTTTCAGCACCAGCACCTGGCAGCGCGACAGCAGAGCGCCGTTAATCTCGAAGCTCGGATTTTCCGTCGTCGCCCCGACGAGGGTGACGACGCCCTCCTCGACGAACGGCAGAAACCCGTCCTGCTGGGCGCGGTTGAAGCGGTGGATCTCGTCGACGAACAGCAACGTGCCCTGGCCCGCCGCGCGCCGCGCCCGCGCCTGGTCGAACGCCGCGCGCAAATCCTTGACGCCGGAAAACACCGCCGAGATGGCGTCGAAGGCGAGCCCCGTCTCGTCGGCCAGCAGCCGCGCGATGGTCGTCTTTCCGGTCCCCGGCGGCCCCCACAGAATCAGCGACGCGAGCCGCTTTTGCGCCAGCATCCGCCCCAACGGCGCGTCGGCCGCGAGCAGGTGGTCCTGGCCCACGACCTCGGCCAGGGCGCGCGGCCGCAGCCGGTCGGCCAGCGGCCGCCCGACGTCGGTCTCAAGACCCGCGGAGCCGAAAAGGTCGGTCATGGAGCGAGACATAGCCGAAGTCGCGGCGGCTGTCCGCCCGCCGCGACTCCG
>JAJFFL010000233.1 GCA_021776705.1 Alphaproteobacteria bacterium | reverse complement strand
GACGCGTCGGCGCGCCGCCGGCGCCGGCCGGAGCCAGACGACGGCCGTTGAGCAGAACGAGCGTGCGTTCCGCGTCGAGACCGCGCAGCGACACCGTCGCCGAACCCGGACCGTTGTCAGGCGGCAACTCGGCCGCGTTGGCGCCGCTGAACGCGGTGTTGATCGAAGCGTCGACCTGGGTGCCGGACGCCGCGATGCTTTCCTGGATCAACGCCGAGGCGTCGACGATGCCGAACGACTTGGCCGCGTCCGCGTCCAAGACCTGCAACGGCTGAGCCGACGAAAATTCGTCACGACGAATCCGCGAACCGGTGACCGTGATCTTCTCTTTGTCAGCGTCCGCGACATCGCCGTCCGGCTGCGTCGTGGTGTCCGCCGCCGTGTCGGTTCCGTCTTGAGCCCACGCATTTCCCCCAAACGCCATCGCCAGCGCAATTGCGGCTGAATACTTCATTAGCGAGTTGCGCATGCATCTCCCCTCTCGCCCACTAGCGCGCACGCAGAATTGCGAACGCGTAAGCGTCGAACGCTAGAGGCGGCTCCAAAGCCGGTATTGATGCAAATGCGCATGTAGGCGCGCATTTCACACAAGCGCAAATCACTGGCCGAGCGTAACTTTTTGGCATCAGTGGTCGGGTCGCCGCGGACTTTGCGTTCACTTAACGTCACATGCCCGTGATGTTTCTGGCACGTGTGCCGCACTTGAGTTAGGAAGACGATTGAAATGGAGAAAACAACTCGTCGACCTTGAATCCATATCCCAAGCAATGGACCTCGTTCCGGAGACGAATTATTTCGTAAAATCGCCGGACTATGGGTTCCTGGCCGCCAATCACGCTTTCGCCCGCGTTTGTGGAGAGAAAACTCCCGAACGAATCGTTGGGCGCAACACGTCAGATTTTTTCAGCCAAGAGGTCGCGGAAAAGTTTGACGCGCTCGACAAGCAGGTCGGCGCCGGCCGTTCGGTGATCGACCAGATCGATTACCTCTCGGACGCTCACGGCGAGTTCGTCTGGTATCTGTGTTCCCGCGTGCTCGTCCCGACGAAGCGGCACCCAATATCCATAATGGGAGTTTTTCGAAAGCTTCCAAACTTTCGAAATTCCAATCAGATTTACGCCCGCATGTCGCAAGCGACGCGATTCATCACCGAGCACCTGGACCAATTCATCAACGTTCACGATCTGGCGGCGCAGTCGGGATACTCGGTGTCGCAGCTCGAACGCAGTTTCGTTCGCGTCCTCGACGCCACCCCGACTCAATATCAAGCGCGGTTGAGAACCCAGCTCGCAAAAGACCGGCTGAAGACGGCGGCCCCGCTGGCGGATATCGCAATGGAATGCGGCTACGCCGATCAAAGCGCGTTCTGCCGCCGATTCAAGATGCAGACCGGTTTGACGCCGTCTCAGTACCGCGAACGCGAGGCGTCGACTTAGCACCCATCCTTGACGGACGGCGAACGTCTCGAACGACGGTGATCCGGCGCGTCCTGTCGGCGGCCATTCCGGACGCCGCCGAAGCGCAGCCACGCGGTCACGCCTTCGCCGTACAAGATTCATGGTGCCCAGGGGCGGAATCGAACCACCGACACGCGGATTTTCAATCCGCTGCTCTACCAACTGAGCTACCTGGGCGTGACCGTTTCGGGCAAGCCGATCGGCGCAAGGCGCGGTTTATAGGCGAGGCGTTCGGCCGTGTCCATGCGCCGGATTCACGTCCCCGGACGGGCGTCCAAACGCGCGGCCAGATCGGCTTCGTGGCTGCGCGTGGCGATGTCCATCGGCGGATCCTTCAACGGTTGAAGCCCGCCGTCGTGGAGCCGGCCGCGCACCAAGGTCATGCCGAATTCGTCAAGGTGAACGTCAGAGGTCATCCGGCAGGCGGCGCTGGCGCAATGCACGGTGATCACCCGGCGATGGCGGTCCGTCGCGTTGCCCCCGGCCTTGTGCCAGGTGCGGCAGTGGAAAGCGACCGCGTCGCCCGCCTTGACGTCGAGGGTCACGGCGCCGGCGACAGCGTCGGCTCCAGGAATTTCGACGCAGCCGCCGTTGGCCACGCCTTCGGGCGCCGCGTGCGGTTGAACGCCGAGCTTGTGCGACCCCGGCATCACCGTCAGCGACCCGGTCTCGGCGTCGACGTCGTCGAGCGGGATCCACAGAGCCGCGCACAGATCGTGCGGACCGAACGGAAAATAGAACGCGTCCTGGTGAAACGGGTGAGACGCGTCGGGCAGTCGCGGCGGCCGGTAGATGTACATGAGAAGAAACGCAAGAACGTCGGGTCCGACCAGGTCCTGCATCACGTCCAACAATCGCGGCGTTTGAAGAAAGTCGCGGAACACAGGGTCGAACCGATCCGGGTTCATGATTTTCCAGAGCGCGTGCTCCGGGTCTTCCGGCGCCGGCGCAAGACCCTTGGCGAACCGAACGTCTTTGACGATCCGCCGCCGCGCCGCCTGCGGGCGGTCGCCGAGCGCGATCGCACGAGCGCGCGCCTTGTAGTGCGCGATCTGGTCGGCCGTGAGCATTCCGGGAACGAACACGAACCCATCTTCGTCGTAGCGGCGGCGTTGCTCCCGCGTGAAAATTCTGAACTCGGTCATGGGCGTCCCATTCGGTCGCGCGAGCAGCTTACGCCCGCCCGAACGCCGGTCCTAGCCTTCGTCGTCATCGGAGTCGGCGGGCGCCACGCCCGCGGCCTCCCCGTCACGGCCCGGCACAACGTAGGCTCCCTTCAGCCAACGGTTCAAATCAACGTCGGCGCAGCGTTTGGAACAGAACGGTCGATACGCCGAACGGGTCGGCTTGCGGCACTCCGGGCAACGGCTGGAGGATTCGGTCATGAGCGGCGCACGTCCCAGAATTCTCGATCGATCGCGTCAGCGACGACATCAAAGCGCGCGCCGATGCGGTCCGTCAAAGCCGCGCGCCAAGCGACGCGGTCTTCGGCGAACCAGCGCGCAACCTCCGGCGCGACGGCGAGGGTCAGCCGAGCCCCTCGGTCGGCCGCCGCTTCGGCTTCCAGCCCCCGCAACGCGGCGAGCGCCGTTGTCTCGACGGTTGGCCGGCCGGCGGCGTCGCTCAAGTCCTCGGCGATCGGCCGCCTGCCGCGCACCAGAGCGCACTCCACGATCCCGAATCGCGACACAGGCGCCACGTCCGCGCTGACGCCTTGAGCCGCGAAAGCCTCCGCAAGCGACGCCGCCGGGTCGGGTCCGGCGGCGCGCTGGGCTATGAAATCCACCGCGAGCAGGCCGCCCAGACTGCGCAAGGCGCACTGTCGCGCGATTTCGAGCGCCGCCGCGGCGTTGATCTTGGCGGCCGGCGGAGCCAGGCCGCCGGACGTCCCACCTGCGGCGGAGTCGATGTCGATGGCGGTGAGGGCGCGAGTCGGTTCGATCGTGATCGCGCCGTCGCCCGCCAGGGCGATGCGGGTCGCGAGCGCAAGGTCGACCGCGAGATCCGCCCACCCGCGCGCCGCCGCGCGGTCGTCGGTCGGCTCGATCCCGAACAACGTCCCGGGATTGAACGGACCCGACTCCCGCCCGGGCGCCGCGTTCGAGTCCGACGATCCCGCAAGCCGGCGCAGCCGCGGCCCTTTTTCCGCGTACGCCTCCGCCGCTATCTCGACCCGCAACAGCACGCCCTCGACAAGGCCTTTCGGCGGTCGCGGCGCGGACCATCGCAAGACGCCGTCCGGCGCTTCGCCGAGATCGACAAACGCCAAGCGGCGTCCGGCGTCGACGGCGCGGACACGTCCCCGATAAACGTCGGCGAGACGCGGGCGCGCCGTGTCCGACCAGCGTCCGACGACCAGGCCGACCGGCCGATCGCCGCGCACGCGGACCGCCCGAATCTCACCGATGGCGTCGTCGACGAACACGCGATCGGTCATGGCCGCTCGGTCGTGATGGGAAACCCCAGGCCGTGGAGAAGCGCCGCGGTTTCCGCCAGAGGCAACCCGACGACTCCGCTGTAGGATCCCGCGAGCCGCGGCGCGAAGACAGCGGCGGCGCCCTGGATCGCGTAGCCGCCGGCCTTGCCGCGCCATTCTCCGCTCTCGAGATAACGCTCCGTCTCCGCGGCGCTCAGGCGCTTGAACGAAACGCGAGTCTCCACCAGGCGCGACGCCCGCCGACCGTCCGGCGCGACCACGGCCACGCCGGTCAGCACCGCGTGCGCGCGGCCGGACAAGCGCGCCAAGCAGGCTCGCGCTTGTTCGGCGGTCTCCGCCTTCGGCAGCACTCGTCGGCCGACGGCGACGACCGTGTCCGCGGCGAGCGTAAACACCGCAGCGCGCGCCACGGCCGTCGCTTTGGCCTCAGCCAGCCGCCGAGCGAGTTCGCGCGGGCGCTCGCCGCGCCGCGGCGTCTCATCGACGTGGGCGGGAACGATCTCATCGGGATCGAGGCCGATTTGGCGGAGGAGATCGAGGCGGCGCGGGCTGGCGCTCGCCAGGATCAACGGCGGTCGTGCGGCGGAGGCCATGGGCGCCGGCCGCGCGTCACTTGAAGCGATAAGTGATGCGGCCCTTGGTGAGGTCGTACGGCGTCATCTCAACCAGCACCTTGTCCCCGGCAAGCACGCGGATGCGGTTTTTCCGCATCTTGCCGGCCGTGTGAGCGATGATTTCGTGATCGTTCTCAAGCTTCACGCGGAAAGTCGCGTTCGGCAGGAGTTCGGTCACTTCGCCCTGAAATTCCAAAAGTTCTTCTTTCGCCACCCGGCATGTCCTTTGTCGTTGCAAAAGCTCAGCCCCGGCGGGGCCGGCGCGGAGCGCGCCTATATAGGGTCAAGAACCCGGTTTCGTCGACACGCGATCAAATCGGGCCTGAATCCAGGCGTCGAGGGCGTCGCGAACCCCCCGATAGGCGGCCAACCGCGCAGCGCGCGCTTGGGCGCCTTCCGTCGGGTCGCCTATCTCGACGAATTCCACGTCGGTGGCGCTGGAACGCGCGAACGTCGATGCGCGTTCAAACGCTTGCGGCGTCAGGGCGACGATCACGTCAAAATTGGAATCTTCCAGATCGTCGAACGTGCGCGGGGCGTGTTCGGCCATGTCGGCCCCGACTTCCTTCATCACCTCCACCATCAAGGGATCGAGAAATCCGCCCTCCCAAACCCCACACGACTCCACGTGCACCGCGCCCCCCAAACGCTTCCGCGCCAGGGCGGCCGCCATCGGCGAGCGAATGGAATTGAGATTGCAGGCGAACAGGAGAGCGCTGGGACGGCTCATCGCGACACCGGCGGACGGTGAAGGGCGCAAACGAGCGTGAACAACCGCCGCGCCGTGTCAAAATCGAAGGACGCTTTTCCCTTGAGGCGTTCGGCGAGGAGTTCGGATCCCTCGTTGTGTACGCCTCGGCGTCCCATGTCGACGGCTTCGATTTGAGACGGCGTCGCGTGCCGAATGGCGTCATAGTACGACTCGCAAATCAAAAAGTAGTCGCGAATGATCCGGCGAAATGGAGCCATCGACAAGATTACGACGTGCACAGGAGCGCCATCGTCGCGACGAACGTCGAAGACGAGCTTGCCGTCCTGAGTCGACAACAAAAGGTGGTAAGGGCCGTCAGACTCTTCCAACCAGAACTCATTTTCTTCCAGCAAATCGAAAATTGCGATCCGGCGTTCGTGCTCGGCGTCCGCCGACATTGCGGCCAACGACCCGGAGTCGATGTCGATCTTGACGATTCGGCGGGCATCATTCGCCATCGGTTTCCCGTCGATTGTCCAAGTCTCCGACAGGCGGTGGCGGTTCGACGGACGTCGTCGCTTTCGACGTCGTCTGTCCTGATGCGCCGAACACCGCGACGCGTTCGACGAGCTCCGCGATCGTTCGATGCACGCCCCCCGCGATCTCATCCGGCTCTGGACAATCTTGGCCGACGAAACTCCATTCGATTCCGGCGCCAGGGCTTAAAAGTCGGCGGCGCACGTCAGGAGCCGTGTTCGGGACGCCGGCGGGTCGGCCAGGGTCGCGACACGTCCGCCAACACGACGTCGACGCACTCGACGTCGAGGGCGATTTCACCGCCGCCGGCGAATGTCAGGCGGATCACGCCGCCCGGGGGCTCATCGTGAGCGTCAAGCTCCACAGCGAGCAGCACCGCGAACGCGTCGGGATTGGTGCGATCAATCCCACGCGAACTGACCTTGAGCACCCCCGCAACCTGCAAGCCCGAGCGAATGCGTTCTCCGGCCCGGCGGCCGCGTGCGCGCTCCCATCGATAGCGATTTGCAGGGACTAGAAAGCGCCGCGCGACGGCGGTGTAATCCAGATCGCCGACGCGAACGACGGAATCTTGGAGGGCGGCGGAGACCACAGCCAAGTCGTCGGCGTCGGTCGCTGTTAGCTTCAATGCGTCGTCGCGGTCCCCCGCCATGGCGTTATCCGTTCGAGCTATTCCGTCACGCGTTCGATCCGGGCCCCGCAGGCGGAAAGCTTTTCCTCCAAGCGCTCGAAGCCGCGGTCGAGATGATAAACGCGGTGAACCACGGTTTCGCCTTCCGCCGCAAGACCGGCGACGACAAGTGAAACGGACGCCCGCAAGTCGGTCGCCATAACTTGCGCTCCCTTGAGGCCCGGCACGCCGCGAACAATCGCCTCGTGACCGTGAACCGAAATGTCGGCTCCCAAGCGCGCCAATTCCGGCGCGTGCATGAATCGGTTCTCAAAGATGGTTTCGCGAACGACCGAGACGCCGTTCGCCGTGGCCATGAGCGCCATGAACTGAGCCTGGAGGTCGGTTGGAAAGCCCGGAAATGGGCGAGTCTCCACGTCGACGGCTTGGCAACGTGACCCGTTCCTCGCAACTCGGACACCTTCCTCCGTCTGCTCGACGGCGACGCCCGCGGATTTCAACAACGACCACAAAGCGGTGTTGTGGCCGCCTTGGGCGCCTTCAAGCATCACCTCTCCCCCGGTCGCGGCGACGGCGATCGCGAAAGTGCCGGTTTCTATTCGATCCGCAACGACCTGATGAGAGACGCCGCCGAGACGACTCACGCCTTCAACGCGAATTGTCGGCGTTCCCGCCCCGGATATCCGCGCGCCCATGGCGTTGAGGCAGTCCGCCAGGTCGATGATTTCCGGCTCGCGGGCCGCGTTGTCCAGTGTCGAGACTCCGTCCGCCGTCGCCGCAGCCAGCAATGCGTGTTCCGTCGCTCCGACAGAGACGAACGGAAAGGAAATCGAAGCGCCCTTTAACCCGCCGGCGGCCGATGCGATGACGTATCCGTCTTCAAGATCAATCGCCGCGCCGAAAGCCTCCAATGCCTTAAGATGCAGATCGACCGGCCGGGCTCCGATGGCGCATCCCCCCGGCAGGGAAACTTTGGCTTTTCCAGCTCGGGCCAAGAGCGGACCAAGGACGTTGAATGTCGCGCGCATTTTTCGGACCAGTTCATACGGCGCGAACGTCGAAGCCAACGTCGCCGCATGAAGCCGCAGTACGCCGCCAGGTTCCTCATGCGCCTCGACGCCGAGATGGGCGAGCAAATGCGCCATGAAACGTGTGTCCGCCAGGCGCGGCATGCGCTCAAGCACGAGCGGCTCATCGGTCAGCAACGCCGCGGCCATTAGCTTGAGGGCCGAATTCTTGGCCCCGGATATGGGAATTCGGCCGTGCAGCGGCTCTCCGCCGAAAATCTTGATCTTGTCCATCGCCGGGCGCTAGGCGGCGGCCGTGGCGAAATCGGGGCGCGACGTCACGTGTCATCTTCCTTTTTGTCGGGCCGCGGCCGTTTTCGTCGGCGCAAGTTTCGTCTTAGGGCTTCGGCCAGCCGCTTTTCTTTCGCAATCCTGTCGCCGTCGGCCGGGTCGTCGAAACCGGTCATGTGTCTGACGTATCTTTCTTCGCCCGACGGTGCAATTGCGCGGACTTTTCCCGCCGCACAGTCTGGGCTATACGCCGGGTCCGGTCATGGGCCGCTGTAGCTCAGTGGTAGAGCGCACCCTTGGTAAGGGTGAGGTCGAGTGTTCAACTCACTCCAGCGGCACCACCCTTCCTTGATCTGACGGCAGGCCTGCGACTTGCCTTCAATCCGCCGTGGTGATCCCCTAGCCCGACGCCCGGCTCACAAGGGCGATTTCGGTCGGAGTTCTAGCCTATGCGCGACTTCGCGATGCGACTGATTGCGTCCGGATTTCTTGCCGTCGCGGCCGGTTTCCTCGCCACCGGCGAAAGTCTCGCGCAGACGCGGTACGCAGCTGTCGTCGGAGTTGAAAGCTACCCTGAGGCCGTCGGTTCGGCGCCAGGCGCGGCCGCCGACGCGGCCCTGATCTCCGAGCGATTGCGACGCCAAGGTTTCAAGGTCGTCACCGAAATCAACGCCGACCAGGCCGCCATCAAGCGGTCCGTCTTTTGGCTCAACGATCAACTCGCGGCCGCAGGGCCTGACGCCGTCGGCCTATTCTATTTCGCCGGGCACGGATTTCGGTTGGACGGCCGCACATTTCTCGTCGCTTCCGACACGCGAACGAACGACGCCCTCGCGGCTTCCGGCAGCGCCATCGACGCCGAATTCGTGCTTCAACGGCTCGACGCCGGCGGCAACGCACCGAATTTCTTGATTATCGACGCCAGCGGCTCGAACGGGCTCATCAGTCGATTCAATCTTGAACCGGGACTGGACGCGGTCGATCCGCCCGCCGGCGGCATGGTCGTGCTTTCCAACTACCCCGGTCGTTTGGCGCCGGCGCGACAAGCGGGGGTGTCCTCTTTTGGCGCGGCTATCGCCGAACTCATCAACTCCGACGCCGCGCATTTCTCAACCGCGATCCAAACATTGCGGGAAGCCGTTTCCGTAAAATCAAACGGCGCGCGGTACGCCTGGACGGCCGGTCGAGTGAAGGAGGACTTTTCGTTTCGCGATTCAAATGCCGAAAACGACGTCTCAGCGTCCGCCGGACTCGGCCGCGCAGAGCCGCGTCTCGCCGTGGCGGCGACGCCATCCGTCGCGCTCTCGAAGAACAATTCGGAGCGCGATCTCGCGAGCGATCAAGCCCTTTACGTCAACGTTTTTTTCGGCACCGATCGCGTCGTACGGATGAACGGCGGAACCCCGACGTTTCTTGCTGAATCCTCGCCCTTGCTGTCGTACGGCGTGACGTCGGTGACGATTCCTCCAAAGCACGACTCTGCCGATGCGCCGTCACCGCGATGGTGGAGATACGAATATTCGCCGGGCTCTCAGTCCGAAGTCATTCAACTAGGAACGTCGCTGCGATCCGAAGAAGCGTTTTTCGATGAGCTGCGGGGCGCCGTAAGCGCCAGCGACGAAAAACAGGCGTTCGTCTTCATCCACGGATTCAACAGTGATTTTGACGCCGCCGCCCGGCGCACCGCTCAGTTGCATCGCGATCTTAGATTCGATGGCGCGCCGATATTCTACTCTTGGGCGTCTCGAGGTGAGGGAACGCCCTTGGCGTACAATCGCGACGCCGCGGCGGTGGATCGAACCGTGCCGAAGCTTGAACGCTTCTTGACTTTGGTCGCCGATCGAACCGGAGCGAACAAGGTTCACCTGATCGGTCATTCAACGGGAAACCGTGCGCTGATGCAGGCGCTCGATCAAATCGCGCAGAACAAATCAACCGATGAGGGGGAGCCTTTCAGCGAGCTCATTCTTTCTGCCCCCGATATCGACAAAGGGGCGTTTCAAGATCTTTCAAGACGCGCGATGGCAACGGTTGAGCGCATGACGATGTACGCGTCACGCAACGACCAATCGCTGAAGGTTTCGCGAAGTTGGAACGGCTTTCCTCGGGCGGGCGATACGGTCGACGGCGTCATGGTGCTGGAGAGTCTTCAGACGATCGACGCGTCGGACGTGCGGACCGAATTGTTTGGCGGCGGCCAAGACTATTTTTCCGGCGATCGGTCGATCCTCGCCGACATTCGGCAAGTCCTGACGACCGGCGCTGACCCGATTGAACGCGGCTTGGAGGTGCGCCAATTGCCCCCGGGCGACGCGCAATACTGGATCATTCGGTAGCCCAAGGCTCGCGACCGCCTGGCTTCGGCGCTCGATCTCCGAACCACCAGAGCGTCGCCGCCGTCGCCGCGAAGGCGACATTGGCGATGAAGTAGCCAACCAGATCCCGAGCGGCCTCCGCGTCAAGATAGGCCTCTACATTCCCGTTCGAAATCATCACGAATACAAATAGATAGAGCGCCCAAAGCGTCGACGTCAGAACAGGTCGCACCAACGCCCGCACGGCGTCGACCCATTTGTAGCTGCTGTTCAGCGACGTCTCAGCGCGCAGGCTTTCCTCAAGCCCGGCAAACGAACCGCTGGCGGCGAGCACCGCCAACTCGCGCTCCGTTTCCGCCGCGCCGGCTTGCAGCTGCAGCTCATGAAGCTTGATCTCATGCGCCCATCGCGCACGCTCGTGTCCCAGCGTTTGCCGATTCTCCCAAACGCCGATCAGCCTTCCAAGCGCTGTGCCGAGCAAGCCAAACACACCGCCGGAAAGCGCCGATGTGCCTACGCCGACCAAATTTTCCATAACGAGCGAGCCTCCTGCGATCCGTACCATCGCCGACTAGGTCGTCGATCCACATGCAAGAACGTCCGGTAGAATCCGAAACTGGTGAACCCGGCCTGCCGCGCCGCCATCGCCAACAAGATCGGATCGTGATTGTCGAGAGAAATATCGGCGGCGAATTCCAAGTGCGCGCTGAGCGGCGCGCCACCGACGCGCGCGTTGTGTTGCGCGGACCGATGACCGCTGTTGAGTCGCAGCGGCGCGCCGAGAGCGTCTCGAAGTCGCTGCAAGCAGTCGAAGGATGCCGGATCGTGATAGTACTCACCGGTCTCGCGACATGCGACTTCCACCGGAGAGAAATTCGGCCATCGCGCCGGCCGCCAAGGCGCCTTGCGCCAATGTTGCAGCAACATTGCATTCTCTCCAAAGTTTTCGCAGCGCCCACTTCGCGCCCAACCGCTGGGCGATTCTTCGCGACGACAGCGATTTGGGAGGTGTCACCTACGCGCCCCGTTTTTCGTCCGACGCCGAACGCGAAGCACATCAAGCCGTCCGCAACTTCAATCAGCGCGGCCGCGCTCGAACCTGTTCGGGCGAAGTACGAACATCGCAATTTTTGAAATTCCGAAACACGGGCCGGTTGTTCAAGTTTGAGATCGGAGCTTGAATTTAGTCCCTGGGGCGCGCCACAGCCCGTCGCCAACCCAGGCCGCAACATACTGCCGCCGTCAAATGGCCTCAAAAACTTTTCTGGGCTTAATTCAACCCATCGAATGCCGGCGATTCCAAATTCGCTTTGCAAAGTAGGGCTTCGCTCACTTGGTTCACCGGATCGGCGATCGACAGACACGAATCAAATCTCGGCGGAATAATTGAACGGTCCGGATCCGGTTTGAATCGGCGCCGTGCGCATTTCAAAGGCCAAGTCGCCAATCGTCTGCGCTGTTTCGTAGCGCCGATAATATCGGCGGCACAGCGCAAGCTCCATGGCGGGCGGACGTCGTTCGAATTTGGTCGCCACTCGACCGCGTTCAATCTGCACGCAGGTGATGTCGAGATCCCATATTTCCGTAGCCGCATTGTTTATCAGCAACCGCAGCGAATGGCCGGCTCCAAGCGTCAGGCCATCAATGCCAGGAAGTTCGAATGTGAGGCCGTCATTATGATTGTAATGTTTCCAATTTGAACTTAACGCAACTTCTCTTGTTGAAGTATTCTGATTGGTCCCATTGAACCCAAAATTTTGAATAAGATTTACCCGAATATTCCCAGACGGCGCTGCGCCTGCGTGTTTGGCCCAAAAACTTATTGTGGCCGCCCCCCCCGCGAGTGTCCGAACGTCTTCAATACGATGCATGATTCCGGCGAAGTTTTCCGATGCCGCCATTGACATCCGCAAGTGATTCGCCGGCCATCCCATCGGGGCGGCCTCGGAGGACGAACCAAACGGCACGCGCTCAAGAGTTTGCGTGGCGCCGGAAGAGTTCATGATCCAGCGGTCAGGTCCGAATAGGTCTGTGCCAGTGACGCTGTCGCCGCGTTGCCATATGTCGAAGCCACCGTTGATAACGACATTCCGCAATCCACCCAACTGCCCGCCATTGACGCTCTCCATCGCTCCGTCAGCGATCCAGACGCTTCCGTCAAATCGCGCCATGATGCTTTCGTCACTGATCCAGGCTCGCCACCCCGTTCGTGGTGTCAGCGACTCCCAAGCACCGTCGCGAAAGTACGCCAAGTCCCAGTTGGCGAATCCGGCCCAATCGGGGCCTGTTTTGCCGGGCGGGCATATCCAAACGGCGCCGTCGCCGGGGGTTGCGGGCTGATCTTTCCGGGTTCGGCTTTCGACAACCGTCTGCACCAAGGCGTCGAGCCGGGTAAGACTTTCATTGACGGTGATGTGTTTTTGAGCCTGGGCGGGCATCAAGAACGGTAGGCCGATATTGGTCGTTTGGTCTGTCGACACCGGATAAGCCTCGCTGCGTCGGTCGGCGATCTGAAGCGCCGAAGACTAGGCCGGCGATCGAGGGGGTGGGACGCTTTGGTCCGGATCCTCCCCCGCCTTGACGGGGTGGTTGGGGGCGGGTTTGGTTTTTGGGTTGGAGGGGATTGATGGGCCGGGACGGGCGGAGGTTGGGAGCGGGGTTTTCGGCGCCGGCGCGGGAATCGTGGGAGGCGCTGGCGCGGCCGGGCGGGGATAAAGCCGACCGCTTGACGCGCCGCACCGCTGACGACGTCGCTCGCGGCCCTCTCGACAGCGCTCGCGCCGACAGCGGGTCGGACGCTTCCCGCCCGCGCCGCTTGGCCCCGGGCGCCGCCGCCTGTCCGTGGGACATCCGCCAGCGGCTGCGCCACCCGAGCCCCGACCGCGCCAACGCCGACGCCCGCGCCGACCTGCTCGGCGGCGTCGCCTCGCTGGAGCTCGCCGTCGACCCGGGCGGCGACGCCGGGGTCATGATCCGCGGCCTCGACGACCTCGAGACCGCCCTCGCCGGCGTCGAACTCGGCGTCGCCCCGGTGTCGCTCGACGCCGGCCCGCACGGCCTCGCCGCGGCGGCGATGCTGACCGCGCTCGGGGCCCGCCGCGGGGACGACCTGCGCCAGGTCCGCGGCGCCTTCAATCTCGACCCGCTCGGACGCCTGGCGCGCTTCGCCCGCCTGACCCGCGACCTCGACGTCGAGATGGCCGACGCCGCGACCTGGGCGTTCTGGAGCGCCGACAAGCACCCCGCCGCGACGACGTTCCGCGCCGACGGCCGCGTCGTCCACGAAGCCGGCGGCACGGAAGCCTGGGAGATCGCCTTCGCGGCGGCGACCGGCCTCGCCTACCTCGACCACATGGTCGAATACGACCTGCCGCTGACGCTCGCCGCCAAGCAGATCGTCCTCGCCTGCGCCGTCGACGCCGACGTCCAT
>JAJFFL010000232.1 GCA_021776705.1 Alphaproteobacteria bacterium | reverse complement strand
AGGCCGGCGGCGACGCACGCGAAGGAGGGGCGATGTCCGACGACATCACGCCAACGCTGCACGACGAATTGGACGAGCACGCCAAGACCTGCCGGCGCGCGAACATGCTCGCTGTCGCCGCGGGAATTTTCACCGCCGTCTACGGGCTGACGGCGGTGTTGAATTTCAACTCCGACGGCGGCGACTTTTGGGGCGAGGGCGTGTCGGCGGAGGACCTCCGTTTCGCGGCGATATACGCCGCGACGATGGCCGGCGTCTGCGCCGTGATCCTGTTCATGGCGCTGTTCAAATCACGCTTCGCCGCGGTGGTGCTTTGGATCCCGATCGCGCTCTGGTGGGCCGATTGGGTGATCTTTCTGGTGTCCGGCGACTTTCCCGGCGTTCCCTGGCTGCCCGGCCTCGCCACGTACATGGCGTTCAGAGGCTCGGGCGCGGTGTTCCGCTATCAAAAGCTGATGAAGGAAGAGCGCGCCGCCCAAAACGCGTCGACGGCGGACGTGTTCGAGTGACGCCGACCGTGCGGCGCGCGACGGAGTCGAATTCAGTTCGGAGCCGACACGGGCTCGGATGAATGAATTGTCGAGGAGAGAAAAGTCATGTTCCGCAAGCGTTTCGCTGTCGCGTGGGTCGTCGCCGCCGCGGCGCTGACGGCCCCAGCCTGCGCCGTCGCGCAGGAACCCGACGCCAACCCTGAGATCACCGAACGTCTGGTGCGCGGCGACTTCACGGTCGCGCATCGACCGACCGTGCCGGTCGCCGCCGCGGAAAGGGTCGCCGACCGCGTGGAGGCGGCGCGCGCGATGATCTCGGCCTATCTCGCGCAGTCGCCCGAGTACGCCGGCCCGCCCTACGACACGCCGCTGGAGATCGTCATCGACCCGGAACGCTTCGGCCCGTTCCAGAGCCGCAGCTCAATTTATCTTCCCGAAGCGCGCGTCCTCAACGCCCACGACGGCGTCGAGGACGCGCGCACGGATCTTGGAATCGTTCATGAGATGACGCACGTGCTGGCCGCGAGCTTCAACCGCGAGAACCGCGACCGCTTCTACGACGACGGCCTCGCGGTGTTTCTGCAGCACCGTTTCGGCTGGGAGCCGAACTACCCGGACTTCGGCCTCGACCTTTATCTCGCCGTCGCCCGCGCGGCGGCGGAGCACGGCGGCTTGGTGCCGCTCGCCGACGCCGAGGAGGTGCGCGGCGCGTCCGAAACCCGGATCGGCCGCAAGCTGGCGTACCTCGAGGAAGGCGCCTTCACCCAGTTCCTGATCGAACGCTACGGATTGGACGCCTATTTCCGCGTCTACCAAGGCGCGGCGCCGGCAGAGGTCACCGGCCGAACCCTCGACGAACTCGAAGCCGACTTCTTCGCCCTGGTGCGCGCGACGGCCGGACGAGCAGGGGTGGAGTTGGCGGAAGCGGCGGATTAGCCGTCTTCCCCTTCCCCTAGTGGGGGGATCGATCGTGTCGGTCGCCGGTCAGGCGCCGTCGCCATCACCAAGGAAGTAGTTGATGGCGCATTCCAAACGGGCGACCTCCCAAGGCGAGTGCGACGCCGCTTTCGCCACGCAATGCCCCAAACATTCACAAATGCGCCGGCGTTCCGCATCTGAGAACTCATTGAGGTGAGAAGTCCGATGGATCCGTAGCGCGAGTTCGCGCTCTCCGACGGACAACAGCGCCGTGCGCGCGACGACCGCGAAGTCGCCCTTGCGATCGTCGTTCAAAACGCGTCCTTCCTGCGCCGCACCTCCGCGAACACCGCCACGTCTTCGGCGTCCCGCAGGTCCAGCGTTTCGCGAATCCCCGCCGCGCCCGGGCGCAGAAACGGGTTGGTGGCGCGCTCCAGCGCCATCGTCGTCGGCACCGTCGGTTCGCCTTTGGCGCGGGCGGCGTCGATCGCGTCGGCGCGGGCTCGGAGGTCGGGGTTGTCGGGGTCGACGGTGAGCGCGAAGCGGGCGTTGGCCTGGGTGTACTCGTGCGCGCAATAGACCGTCGTGTCGTCGGGCAGTTCGAGCAGCTTCGACAGGCTCGCCCACATCTGCGCCGGCGTGCCCTCGAACAGGCGGCCGCAGCCGAGCGCGAACAGGGTGTCGCCGACGAAGGCGGTGTTCTCCAACGGCAACCAGTAGACGATGTGGCCGGTGGTGTGGCCCGGGGTCTCGCGCACCACCGCCTTGACGCCGCCGAGCTCGACCTCGTCGCCCTCGGCGACGCCGCGGTCGATCCCGGCGATGCGGTGCGCGTCGGCGCGCGGCGCCGTGACCGTGCAGCCGGTCGCCCGCTTGATCGCCAGATTGCCGCCGGCGTGGTCGGCGTGATGGTGGGTGTTCCAAATCTGGGTGATGGTCCAGCCCGCGGCGTCGGCCTGGCGCAAGTATTCGGCCGCGTCCGGGGTGTCGATCGCCGCGGTTTCACCGGACTTGGGGTCGTGGATCAAGAACCCGTAGTTGTCCGACAAACATGGGAACATCTTGATCTGAAGCTCGCCGGCCATGCCGCCTCCGTCTTAACGTCGCGTCCTATATGATCGGGCTTAATTCCCCGGCGCCAAGGGGCGCGGAGCAAACGGGCGGTACGGCATGCGGCGCGACGTCGTCGATCTGACGCGGTTTTACGCCGGTCCTTTGGGGGCCGCGGCGCGGGCGATGATCGCCCGCCGGCTC